>CAYVSR010000038.1:1522-11683 GCA_964453125.1 uncultured Phycisphaeraceae bacterium
CGGCCTTGCCGATGGCCTACTTCGAACTCGCCGAGGAGGTCGCGTCCGAGTCGCCGGGCGACGCGGGTGTCGCGCTGGCGCGCCGCCTGTACCTCCTCGCGTACTCGCTCGAATCTCCCTCGGGACCGCTGCGCGCCAGCGCCTGCATCGGCCTGGCGGCGCTGGCCGACAACGAGCGAGACCGGCGCCGTCTGCTCGCGCTGTCCGAGGCGCTCCGCGAGGACTCGGGCGCCGCTCCGCCCGACCCCACCGGCGCGCCGGCGCCGGCGCCCGGCGCCGCGTCCGACGCGCCCTTCGTGCTGGCCACGGCGCTGGGGTTGTACCGGTCGGGCGACTACGCGCGCGCCGCGACGCTGTTCGAGCGGGAGGACGTCCGCGCGCTGCTCGAGCGCTACTCGGCGATGGTGGGGGGGTCGGAGGCGCTGCTGCGCGAGGTGCGCTCGCGACCCTCGTGCCGCGAGTGCCGCAACCAGCGCGTGGTGAAGGGCGAGGACCCCGGCGCCGGCGGTCCTCCGGCGCTGCGCCTGTGCTACACGTGCAACGGCAACCCCGGGCCCGCGCTCGAGCCCACGGCGATGCTGAACATGCTGCGCGCGGAGTCCGCCCTGCTCGCGGGCGCGCAGCAGTCGTGGGCCACGCAGCTGCTGGCCGACCGCGGCGCGCCGCTGGACGAACTCACCCCCGAGGGCCTGCCCGGCGTCTACAACATCGACACCAGCAAGACCGTGCATCGCGACGGCGAGTGGGCCGCGCCCTGACTCGCGGGTGCGCCGCCCCGCGAGCCCTACCAGGGGCCCCATGCCCGACGCCCGACCCGCCGCCCCCGACGCCGACCTCGACCTCACCGGCGCGCTCGTGCTCGGGGTGGACGACCACGAGCAGAACCTCGAACTCATGCAGGCGTACGCGGAGTCGCTCGGGTGCCGCGTGGCCACCGCGAGGGACGGCCTTGAGACCCTCGAGGCCGTGCGCGCCGCGCCGCCCGACCTCATCCTGCTGGACATCATGATGCCCAAGATGTCCGGCTTCCAGGTGTGCGCGAAGCTCAAGGCGGACCCCGCCACGCGCGACATCCCCGTGGTGATGGTCACGGCGCTCAACGAGGTTGGGGACGTCGAGCGCGCCGTCGAGGCCGGAGCGGACGACTTCCTGACCAAGCCCGTCAACCGGCTCGAACTCGTGACTCGCGTCAAGAGCCTGCTGCGCGTGCGGATGCTCAAGCGCCAGCTCGAGAACACGCTGACGCAGGTGAAGCGGCTGAGCGGGGAATGAAGGCTGGGCGCGTCCGGCACTCCGCTCGAAGTCCCGCGCAGTTGCGGCTCACACGGGATTTCGCCCCGAGAGCCGGTGGGGAGTGTCGACGAGCGACCGGAGTTTAAGCGCGGATGAGACAAAGATCCCGACCGATGAATCGGCCGGAGCACGTGATGCAGCAAGCGCGAATACTGCGGCGAGTTGCGGAGACGTTGTTGCTCGCTGGCGGTGGCGACTGGCAACTGGAATAGGAGCGACCATGAGAAGCGGCATGTGGACTGCGTCTATGGCGGCGTTCGCGGTATGTGGCGCGCTGGATAACGCCGCGTTCGCGGCTGGCGAAGCGCAGGTGGTGTGGGACGCGCCACCCATCCGGGTTTCGAGCGTCGCGGGGGATCCCGCCGCGGGCGACATCGTGCACTATGGCGGCTTCGTCTTCACGCTCGACGAACGCGGGGTCGAGGGCCTGCGCACTGCCGCGTGGTCCGAAGGGGCGCTCGTGCGCGATGAACCGGATGGCGCCGAGCAGATCGTCGCGGTGTACATGAGTCGGTGGGAAGAAGGCAAAGCGTCGGTGTTCGATCGCCTCACGCCGGAACAAGCCGCGGGACTCCGAGGTGTCCGGCTGGAGACATGGAACGAGACCATCGAGTCGCGCCTTGTCGCGCTGAATCCCGAAGCGACCGTGAATCTCGTGTCGTTGGGGGAGACATTTCCGCGAGCCCTAGGGGCGTTGCCCGAGACGTCGACACGACTCATTCTGACCGGCGCTTCCGGGCCGCTCGAGACGCTTGAGCGGTTCGAGAGTCTCAAAGCCCTGGTCATTCTTGGGGACGACGAGCGCGAACTCACTCTGAGGGCGTTGGAGAACAAGCGGTTTCTGCGAGTACTGCAGCTCTTCGGCATGGAGGTCACGGCGGCGGCTTCAATCGGACGCGCGGCGTCGCTCCGCTCTGTTGAACTGGTCGCGGTGAGCGGGGTAGATGATCTAGGGTTCGTGGAGCTCCTACCGGAGTTGCGCATGATGCGGTTGACGCAAACGACGGCGAGCGATCTCTCGGTCCTCGATCGTTCGAGTGCGATGGAAGAGCTCTACGTATTGGGGAATCGCGTCGTGCGGATGCCCGGACGGATGCCGCGGCTGCGGCTGTTCGAGGCGTATTCTTCCGGAGTCACGGCGGAGCAGGCCGCCAAGTTTCGGGAATTGAACCCGGACTGCACGCTCGTCACGGGTTGGACGGATGGCGTCCGTGGCGCGCTGGCTTCCTCGACGCGCGTCCGCGTGCGCAGCGGCGGCACTTGCCATCGGAGCGAGAAGGAAGAGCGAACGTTGTTCGAGATTCGGGACGGCGCCGAAGTCGCGGCGCTGCGTGAGTCGATCGAGGTCGATGAGGATCGGAGCGGGGTGGAATGCATGTGCTGCGGAGAGCCGACGTTCGAGTTCTTCCACGGTGACGAGATGATCGCGACGATCGGCTTCCATCACGGGCAATTGCTGCGTTGGGACGGGTGGCCGGGAGACGCAGTCCTGACGCCGGCGTCCGCGAGGGCGTTGGCGGCGACGCTGAAGGCCCACGGCGTCAGCGGGCCAGCGACGGACGTCGAAGAAGCGGACTCGCGTCGCCAGGCGTGGGCGGTTCGCCGAGGGCATTACGAAGATCTCTTCCCCGACGCGCTCGAGCAGGCGCTCCGTGACCGAAACCCGAATCAGGAGGTGGGCGACGTCTACCGGGCGCAGGTCGGCGCCGGGGCGCAAGCCGCGATGTTCTACTTCCGGCTGGCAGGGCGTCACATGACGAGGTGGGAAACGAAGGACCCGATAGAGGCGTTCGCGCTCGAGGAGGGTCTGGATGGGCTGGGTCCGGAAGCGCTCGCCGAAGGGATGGCGCTGGCGGTCGACGATGAATGGGGCGTGCGCGGGCTTTCGCGATGGTTGTTCGGAGAGTTCGCGTGGGACAAGATCGGCCGTGAGTCGCTCGAAAGCGCACTGGATCGGGCGGGAACATGGGGGCTTGCGCATCCCGATCCGGGAGCGCGCCGCCTGACGATCCGCTCGCTCATGAGTCTCGGAGGCGAGCGTGCGGTGGGCCTGCTCCGGCGCGTCGTGAGGGGTGAAATCGCGGCTCGAGATTCAGGCGAACTCGATCTCTTCGAGGGAAACGTGACCACCCTCCGCGGCGAAGAGCCCGGCGTCAGCGACGCCAAACGAGACTCCACGGCCGCGGCGGTCGCGCTGGCTCGGCTGCAGGACAAGCAGAGCGCGGCGCTCATCCGCGGCCTATTGGACGATGCGCCCGATGAGGATCGACCGTTGCTTCAGCAATCGCTGCGCGACCTTGAGTGACGACCTGTCGGGTTTCGGCCGGCGGTCACGCCCGCATCACAACCTCGCCCTTGACGATGGTCATCACGGCGCGAGCTTTGGCCTTCCGCCCCAGGAACGGCGTGTTCGAGCAGGCGCCCACGAGATCGTGCTCCGAGATCGTCCAGCGCGCCTCGGGGTCGATGAGCGTGACGTCCGCCGGGCCGCCGACGGCGAGCGAGCCCAGCCCGCGCCGGTCGAGGTTGCAGAGTCGCGCCGGCGTGATGGTCAACAACTCGATCAGGCGCGGCCAGCCGATGAGCCCCGAATGCACCAGCGCCTCGGCGTAGAGCGCCAGCGCCGTTTCGAGCCCCACGATGCCGAAGGGCGCCGCCTCGAACGGGGCCGATTTCTCGTCGCGCGTGTGCGGGGCGTGGTCGGTCGCCAGCACGGTGATCACGCCCTCGGCGACGCCCTCGCGCAGGGCCTTCGCGTCGCGCTCGGCGCGCAGCGGCGGGTTCATCTTGGCGCTGGTGTTGTAGCCGTCGCACGCCGCGTCCGTCAGCAGCAGGTGGTGGGGGGAGGCCTCGCCGGTCAGCAGGTCCGGCGCTCCCGCGCGTGCGGCGTCGGCGCGGGCCCTTCGCAGGATCTCGACCGACCCGGCGCTGCTCATGTGCTGCACGTGGTAGCGGGCGTTCGCGATGCGCGCCAGGCGCACGTCGCGCTCCACGATGATCTCCTCCGCCGCCGAGGGCCAGCCGCCCAGGCCGAGCCGCGTGGACACCTCGCCCGCGTGCATCGCGGCGCCGGCGGTCATCGTCGGCTCCTGCGCGTGCTGCATGAACGCCAGCCCGGTGGGCGCGATCGCCGCCAGCGCACGGCTCATCATGCCGGCGCTGGCGATGCAGTCGCCGTCATCCGAGAACCCCACGGCGCCGGCGCGGGCCATCAGGCCGATCTCCGCCAGCGCCTCGCCCTTGCGCCCCTGCGTCGCAGCGCCCACCGCGAACACACGCGCGCACCCGATCGCCTCGCGTCCTTTGGTCGGGTCGCCCGAGACGTCGGCGTTGCGCGCCAGCGCCGCCTCGGCCCGGCGCGCGACGAACTCGATCATCGCCCCGCTGTCGAGCGTGGGCGAGGTGTTGGGCATGCAGCAGACGGTCGTGAAGCCGCCCGCGGCCGCCGCGCGGGCGCCGCTCTCGATCGTCTCCTTGTGCTCGTGCCCCGGCTCGCGGAGGTGCACGTGCGGGTCGATCAGGCCGGGGCACGCGATCATGCCGCGTGCGTCGAAGACCTCGTCCGCGTCGGCGGCGGGCAGGCGCGGCCCGATGGCGGCGACCACGCCGTCACGCAGCGCGATGTCGCGGACCGCGTCGGTCTTCGAGGCGGGGTCGATGAGGCGGGCGCCCTGGAGGAGCAGCGAAGGCATGCGGGGCGAGGATACCCGGGCGGCAGCCGGGGCCGCCGGGCCGAGGCGCGCCGACATCTGGCAGCGACGGGAGGCGGCCCAGCCGCACGGCGCGGCTTGGTTTGCTGGGGCGTCCCGCCTCCCCTACACTCACCGATTCGAGCGCCGGCCCCGAGGTCGCGCGGCTCGGGGTGTAGCGCAGCTTGGTAGCGCGTTTGACTGGGGGTCAAAAGGTCGCAGGTTCAAATCCTGTCACCCCGACTTGGAATGGAAGCCCTTCAACAACGGGGCTTCTGTTTTTTTGCGCGAAACGTTGTCGGTGTCCGACCTCGGAGAACCTGGCGCATGGCCGCGGCAACTCGGGCGTATCTCCTTCGACTCCCGCGTGCGCTTCTCGCGCTCTGCGTCATTGCCTGGCTCCCGGCGTGCGTTTCACCAGCCGCTGCGCCGGAACCGGCGCGGCCCGGCGCCGTTTCGATCGAAGGCTGGCAGGCCGAGACGTTCCCTTTGCCGCCCGGGTTTGCCCCCCAGTTGCCCTCGGGCGTCGAGTCGCTGCGGTTCTCTCCCGGCTGGCGGGACCCCGGCGCCGAAGGGTTCTGGTCGTACGCCTTCGTGATGTGGATCGACGAGCCCGCGCCGGACGCCGCGCGAATCAAGGCGATGCTGGAGGCGTACTACAACGGCCTGATGGCCTCGTTCGCGGCGGACAAGGGCAAGGACCTCAGCGCCACGCCGGCGCGGGTCGATGTCGCGCGCGCCGGGACCGGGCGCTACGAGGCGCGGATGCGCCTCGTCGACGCCTTCGCCACCTTTGAGCCGATCAATCTCCGTGTTCTCGTCGGCACGGTCGCCCGGAGCGGCGCGCACTCGGCGGTGAGCGTCCAGGTGAGCCCTCAACCGAAAGAACACGAGATCTGGCGATCGCTGGGCGCCGCCGTCGCCGACATCCTGTCTCGCGAGCCCGGGACGAACGCCGACGCACGCTGATCTGGCCGGGAGCTGCGAGAGGGCGCGAGCCGCCATGACGGTCAATGAGGTCCTCTCGCTGCTCAGGCCGCTCGGCGACGACGCCGGGCGCAGCGGACGCGCGCGGTCGCCATCGGCGAGAAGATCGGCCTGCACAGCGACTGGCCGGTTCCGAAGGGCCGCATACCGCCCTACGTCCCGGTGTGGGTCGCGGCGATGGCGAAGCCGAAGAAGTGAGACGACCCGCGCGCCACGCCGTACGGGCGCGTTGCGAATCACCCTCCGACCGCGCGCCTGATTCCTTCGCTCTCGATCTTGACCATCCCCATCATCGCCCCCATGGCCTTGGCGACCTTGACGGGGTCGGGGTCGCCGATCAGGTCGATGAGCAGCTTGGGATCGATCTGCCACGACACGCCGAAGTGGTCGGTCAGCCAGCCGCACGCGGAAGGCTTCGCCCCCGCGCTGATGAACTTGCCCCAATACTCGTCCACCTGCTGCTGCGTGTCGCACACCACGGCGATCGAGAAGGCCTGGCTGAACACGAACTGCGCCCCGCCGTTGAGCGCCGTGAACTCGCGCCCGTCGAGCGTGAAGTCCACCGTCATCACGCCGCCGACCTTGAACGGCGCCTGTGGCCCGAGGTCGGGGAATCGCGTGATGCGCGTGATCTTCGAGTTGGGGAAGATCGACGTGTAGAAGCGGGCTGCTTCCTCGGCCCGGTCGTTGAACGCCAGGAACGTGCTGATCTGGGGCATGCAGAAATCGTACGGGCGTCGACGCGTCGCGGCAACGCGACTCGGCTCCCTCCGAACGCGGCGAGCCGTTGGCGCTCGGCGCGACGCGTGCTGCGCGGCGCGATCGCGAGCGCCACGACGCGGTAGAATTCCACCCAGCCGTCCCCGCCGCGACGCGCCGCGCCGGCCCTCGACAACAAGCCCCCGAGAACTGGCATGAAGAAGCCGGCAACCAGGAAGAAGACCAAGGCGACGAAGAAGCGCGCGGCCAAGGGAGCGCCGAAGATCGTCCGCGGCGAGGCCTCCCCATCGCGCCTCATCGACGCGCGCATCCGGGACCTTGGCGACTGGCGCGCCGAGACGCTCGCGCGGGTGCGCGCGATCATCACCAAGGCCGACGCCGGCGTGACCGAAGAATGGAAGTGGGGGGGCCCCGTCTGGTCGCACCCGCGCTGCGGCGTCATCTGCACCGGCGAGACCTACAAGACCGCCGTCAAGATGACCTTCGCCAAGGGCGCCTCGCTCGACGACCCCTCGGGACTGTTCACCTCGAGCCTCGAGGGCGCCACGCGCCGTGCGATCGATATCCACGAGGGCGACACGATCGACGCCAAGGCCCTCAAAGCGCTCGTCCGCGCCGCCGTCGCGCTGGGCAAGCCCTCCTGAGCGAGACCGCGAGATGCCTCGCACAAGCGAACCCGGCGCCGCTCACGCGTGCCCCGGCGCCTTGTACAGCCCGGCTTCCGAGCGGAATGCGATGGCGACGCGGTTCCACGCGTTGATCGCGGCGACGGCCCACGTGAGGTCGGTCAGTTCCTTGTCGGAGAAGTGCGCGCGAGCCGCGTCGAACTCGGCGTCGGGAACATGACCGTCGGTGATGTTCGTCAGCGCCTCCGTCCATCGCAGGGCGGCGCGCTCGCGGTCGCTGTAGTACCCCGCCTCGCGCCACGCGTCGAGGCCGTAGAGGCGCTGCTCGCTCTCGCCTGTGGCGCGCGCGTCCTTCCAGTGCATGTCGATGCAGTACGCGCACCCGTTCATCTGCGAGGCGCGCAGCTTGACCATGTGCAGCAGGGCGTGGTCAAGGCCCGACTCGCGCAGGTACGCCTCAACGGACGACATCGCCTTGAACGCGCCGGGCGCGACCTTCCAGTATTCCATCCGCGGCTTCATGCCGTGTCTCCTCTCGTTGCCCACGGATCGCTCACCCACGCGGGCCTCAGATGAACGGCCCGTCGTAGAAGAACTCCTCGCGCGTGATCATGTCGTTCTTGACGGTGTAGAGCCCGACCTCCTCGTGCGTCCGGCGTGCGCCGCCGGATTTGGGCGTGAAGTGCACGGCGGTGTGCACGGCGAAGCGGCCCGAGGTGGCGCCGGCGTCGCCGCAGAAGAACGGCCCGCGGAGGTCCTGCCCCTCGATGTTGTTGGCGCCCTGCCAGACCTCCGACTTGCGGATGACCGCCTCCTTGCCGACGGTCTCCTTGCCCGTGCCCTCGACGGAAACCATCTCCGGCGCGTACATGGCGCGCATCACATCGAAGTGCTTGCCCTGCTTGCACAGGTCCATGAACCGTGCGGCTACGCTTTGGACGCTCATGGCGATCTCCTTTTGAGTCGGGCGGGTTCTCGCGACGATTCCACCGGTCGGGCGCCGGGCTCGCACGCGAGAGGCATTACAACCGCGCAGTCTACGTACGTCGGAGTGAAGTCAATGACGAGAAAGACGTCCCGAAATTCAGCGAAGAAGCCGCCCCAGGAGAAGGCCGGCGCCAAGCCGGTGAAGCGGGCCCGAGCGGGCGCGACGGCGACCACGGCGCGCACGACCACAACCAAGCCGCCGCCCCGCAAGGCCTCGAAGCCGCGCCTCCTCTCCGGCGGCAACCCGCAGATTGCGAAAGGGGAGGGCGCCGCGCCGGTACGCGCGTACATCGCGGCCATGCCCGGCTGGAAGCGCGCTGTCGGCCGCCGGCTCGATGCGATCATCGTGGGCGCCCTGCCCGGCGTGCGCAAGGCGGTGAAGTGGAACTCGCCCTTCTACGGCTCCGAAGCGCGAGGCTGGTTCCTCTCGTTCCACTGCTTCGATAAGTACGTGAAGGTGGCGTTCTTTAACGGCGCCGCGCTGCGCCCCGTGCCGCCGGGGGCGTCGAAGCAGAAGGCCGTTCGGTACCTCGACATCCGCGAGGGCGAGAAGGTCGACGAGGCGCAATGTGCGGCGTGGGTGCGGCAGGCGAGCGAGTTGCCGGGGTGGGACGGCAGGTGAAGAAAGAGCGCGATGTGCACGCCCGTTCACGTCGCTCGAGTCGAGCGCTCAGCCGCCGACGCCGCCCCGCGGCTCGACGCGCATCATCGTCGCCTGCATGATCGCCACGCACACGTCGGGCTTCGAGGGGGCATGCGCGAACACTTCGGCAGTCGCCACGCCGATCGTCCGACCGACCCGCACCACGCGCCCCCGCGCCACGAACCGGTCGCCCACGGCCGGCGCCAGCAGGTTGATCTTGAACTCCACGCTGAGCACGGCGGAGCCCTCGGGCATGCGCGTCAGGCACGCGTAGCCGCCGGCCGAGTCCGCGATCGTCGCGATCGCTCCCGCGTGCGCGAACCCGTGCTGCTGCTGGATGGCCTCGGACGAGGGAAGCTCAATGTCCACTTCGCCATCGCCGACGCGGAGCAGGCGCGCCCCGAGCGTGAAGAGGAGGCGCTGGCGCCGGAACGACTCGGCGATGCGATCGTGGAGGGGCGAGGCGGTCATGGGGCCGAGGGTACCGCGGCGCCAAACGCTGAAGGAAACGCTTGACTATCCCGACGCCCCGGATATACTCAAGCGAGTGCTTCACCATTCGCCGACCCTCGATCGCGTTTTCGCCGCCCTCGCCGACCCCAGCCGGCGCGCCATGGTCGAGCGTCTCGGGCGCGGGCCCGCTTCCGTCAGCGAACTCGCCGAGCCGCTCGACATGTCCCTTGCCGGCGTCGTCCAGCACGTCCGATCGCTCGCCGACTGCGGCGTGATCCGCACGCGCAAGGTCGGGCGCGTCCGCACCTGCACGCTCCGGCCCGAGGCCCTCAAGGCCGCAGGCGCCTGGCTCGCCTCCCAGCAGGAGGCCTTCTGGAAGTCGGGGATGCGCGAGATCGCACGCATGCTCGAGGACGAGGACCGAACCAGGCGCGGCAAACAGGCGGGCGCGAAGGCGCGGAAGGAGCGACGAGCGTGAGTTCCAGAATCCAGGCGCGCGTCACGCATCGCTTCAACGCGTCGCCCGAGCGAGTCTTCGACGCCTGGACCCGCGCCGACTCAGTGCGGCGCTGGCTCACCGCCGCGCTCAAGGAGATGGGGCTCGAGGGCGACCTTCGCGAGGTCCGCGCCGACGCCCGCCTCGGCGGCGCGTACTGTTTCTCCGACATGCGGGGCGGCCAGGAGGCACGCCACTGGGGCACGTACCTCGAGTTCGACCGCCCGCGCCGCCTCGTCTTCACTTGGATCACCGATGAGTCCGAAG
>CAYVSR010000039.1:0-11606 GCA_964453125.1 uncultured Phycisphaeraceae bacterium
GCCGCTGGTCGGCGTCGCGCTGCTCGCGGCGGGATTGCTCGCGGGCCGTGAATTCCAACGCCCGGCGCACGCGCCGCCGGCGCAGTCGTTCCACGTGTCCACGGCCGTCCCCGCCAAGCCCGAACTCAACTACATCGTCGGCATCGCGCCCGACGCCCGCTTCGTGGTCTACAAGGCGTGGCCGGAGATGGAGTCCGAAAGCGCCAAGCCCGGCGGCGTGCTGGTCGTCCGCCGGCTCGATCGCGACGAGACCAAGGCGCTCGACAGCACCGAGGGCGTCATGGAAGCCGCGCTCTCCGCCGATGGACGCTGGATCGCGTTCGCCGCGGCGAAGGACCGCGCACAAAGCAAGGTGACGCTCAAGAAGCTCGCGCTCGACGACGGCCGAGCGGTCGGCACGCCCGAGACGCTCTGCGAGCTCCCATCGGGCGGGGGCCTGAGCCTCTGCTGGTCCTCGGATCGGGAGATCGTCATCGCGCTGGTGTGGAAGCAGATGATCCTCGCCGTCTCCGCGACGGGCGGCGAGCCGCGCGTCGTCGTGCGTGAGGAGAAATCGAAGGAGATCGACAACTGGGGCGTGATCCACCCGCTCGTCCCGGGCAAGTCGATCCTCGCCAGCCGGTGGGCGCTGGTGGGGCAAGCCATCAAGGAGCGCACGGAAGTCGTGGACCTCGCCACGGGCGCCCGCACGCCGTTGCTTGACAACGCGGGCAGCGCCCAGCTCGTGGGCGCCGGCTTGCTTGTCGCGCAACGCAACCAGAACAGCATCATCGCCCAGCGCTTCGACCCGGGCACGCTCGGCGTGATCGGAGACCCGGTCACGGTGTGGAGCTGCGGCGGCAGCAGCAACGGGTTCTTCGTCTCCGGCAACGGCACGATGGCCGTCAACGTCGGCTCGGGCGACATCTCCGAACGCCGCCTGATGTGGCTCGATGAGCGGGGGACGCCCCAGCCGGTTGGCGCCCCGCCTCGGGCGTACGGAGAACTCGAGGTCTCACCCGACGGCGGGCGCGTGGTGGTCAATCTTGACTCGACCGACCGGTCCGAGCTCACGACCGAAGTGTGGGTGTACGACAACGCCCGTCGCACGTTCAGCAGGGTTCCCGCGCAGGGAGGCGCTTGGGAATTTGTGTGGAGCAACGACGGCGAGCGCATCGTGCATGGCGCCGTCGCAAAGGACGAGTTCTCGATCTGGGACCGACGGATCGACGGCTCGGGCGAGGCGGTGAAGATCTACACCAGCCCGAGCCCCTCCGTGTTCGCATTCCCATGCGATTGGTCTCCCGACGGGAAGACACTGGCCATCCTGCAGGTGGATCTGACGAGCGAGAAGGCCGACGTGCTGATGCTCGAGCAGGACGCGGGCGCCGCCGCGTGGAAGGCCA
This sequence comes from uncultured Phycisphaeraceae bacterium, assembly GCA_964453125.1. GTDB lineage: Bacteria > Planctomycetota > Phycisphaerae > Phycisphaerales > UBA1924 > CAYVSR01. The sequence continues at coordinate 1,386 of CAYVSR010000039.1, forward strand.
CGCCGTACCTCAACTCACCCGCCGACGAACACGGCCTGGGATTCTCGCCCGACGGCAAGTGGGCGATGTTCTGCTCGGACGAGTCCGGGCGCCACGAGCTGTACGTGCAGCCGTTCACGGGCGCGGCGAACGGCGCAGCGGACGCCAGGAGCGGGCGCGTGCAGATCTCGACGGGCGGCAACGGCGGCGCCGGCTGGTGGAGCCCCGACGCCAAGGAGATTCGGTACACCGACGGCGACAAGCAGGTGATGAGCGTGCAGGTGCAGACCGAGCCCCGGTTCTCCGCGTCGCTGCCCAAGGCGCTGTACGGCTTCAAGGACCTGAAGACCAGAGACTATTCGTGGGCGCCCGACGGGCGCCTGATGGTCACGCTGGTCGGAGACAACGAACGCCCGAACCGCATCGACCTCGTGGTGAACTTCCTCGACGAAGTGCGCGCCAAGGTCGGCGCGAAGCAATAACGCCGCCGGGATCAACGAGCGCCGTGCGCTTCCTTCGTGGGCGTCCCGCGTGCCGGCGCACCCCCGCCCGACCCGCCGCAAAACGACCCAATGGGCAGGGCCGGACTTGAACCGGCGACACCCGCATTTTCAGTGCGGTGCTCTACCAACTGAGCTACCTACCCGAGACGTTCCCGCCGCGTCCTGAGGCCCGCCCAACGGGGAGAGAAAGGTATCCGGACCAGGCCCGGCCATCAAGCCACGCCCCCCTGCCGTCAATATCGGCGCGAACCCCGCCCCGTTTCACGATACTGGCGGAGTCCCCCCGCCCCCTGCAATCCGCGGGGGAGTTCGGCGTTGGTCTGGAGGCATGCGGGCCATGACGGTTCCTGGCGGCTTGCGGAGTTCCAGCGCCGACCCACCGTCGCCCCGGTCGCCCACGCGCGCCCGGGCCGACGACGCGACGACTCCTCAACCCGTGCGTGAACACGACCAATCGCCCGAGGTGTCCGACCTGCTCGCCCGCGCCGCCGCGGGCGATGAGGACGCGTGGCGCGGGATCGTCTCCCTCTACGCCCGACGCGTGTTCGCGCTGGCGCGGTCCCGGCGCCTCTCGGACGACACGGCGGAGGAGGTCGCGCAGTCGGTGTTCGTGACGGTCGCTCCCCAACTCGGCTCCGGAAGGTACTCCGAGCGCGGCCGCTTCGAGTCTTGGCTCTTCCGCGTCGCGATCAACCGCGTGCGCGACGAGATCCGGCGCGTCGCCCGCCACGCCGGCGCGGCCGACCCTGCCTCGCTCGACGCCCGCGCCGCCGACGCCGCGCCGCCGCACGACGACTCGGGCGAGCGAGACGTCGCGCTGCTGCGCCAGGCCATGTCCGGCCTCTCCGACGCGGACCGCGAGATCGTCGACCTCCGCCACCACGCGGGCCTCTCTTTCAAGCAGATCTCCGACCTTCTCGGCGAGCCGCTGGGCACGCTGCTCGCCCGACACCACCGCGCCCTGCGCAAGCTCCGAGACTCGATCGAGTCCGCGAAAGGACCGACCCGATGACCACCGAGCGCCACGACACGCCCCCCGATCTCGCCGCTACCGAGCTCGCGCTCGACCGCCTCGGCTCGCTCGACCGCGCCGCGGCGCCGGCGTCGCTCGAGGCCCGCGCGTTCGCGGCCTCGCGCGACGCGTTCGCCCGCGCCACGCGCCCCGCGCAGGCCGTGTCGGTCGTCGCGAAGATCCGGCCGGCTCGCCTGCGCGTCGCCGCGGCCGCCGCGCTGCTCGTCGGCGGGGCGATCGTCGGGTCGGTCGCGCTGCGCTCGGGTCGCTCGGGCGATCCGGCCGTGTCGGGCCCCGGGGCGGTGGCCGGCGCCGGGGGCGCCGAAGCCATGGTCGCGTCGACCGACGCCGCCCTGCTCGAGTGGGCCGACGAAGCCGTGACGCTCGCGTTCGCCGACGCGTCACTCTCGTCGCTCTCGGGGGAGATCGACGCTTTCCGCGCCGACCCCGGCGCCCCGCTCGATTCGCTCGACGATCTTGATTCGCTCGATGGCGCTTCGCTGGAGGGCTCGCGGTGAAAGGAATGCTCCCGATGCAGCACGCACGATTCGCCCGCGCCCTCGCGTTCTCGCTCGGCGCCGCGCTCGCCGCTTCCCCCGCGCCGGCGCAGCCCGCCGACGCCCCCCCACCGCCCGCGCACGAGGGCGCGGGTCAGCCGGGACCCACTCCCGAGCAGGCCCGCGCGTTCGTGCAGCGCCGGCTCGACGCCGCCCGCGACGAGGTGCGGCGCGCAGAAGAGGCGCTCCGGCTGATCGACTCGAACGCGTCGCCCGAAGAACTCCGACGAGCCCTGGGCGATGGGCGCGAGCCCGGCGCGTTCCCGCAGCGCGATCGCCGCGCCCCGCGCCCCGATCGACCCGGCGACATCGCCGCCCCCGGCGCTCCCGGTGAGCCGCGCGATCCCGACGCGATGGGCGACGGCCGAGGGCGCGACGGCCCGCGCCGCGCCGGCTCGAACGATCGCGCGCCTGGAGGCCCGGTCGGCCCCGGCGGCCCTCGCGGGCGAGAACCGCTCAACCCCGAGGCGCGCGAGCGCATCCTCGCGTTCCTGCGCGAGCACAACCCGCAGGCCGCCGAGCGCATCGAGCAGTTCCGGCGCGCGCGCCCGATGGTCGCGGAGCGCATGCTCGCCGAACTCGGCGGCCAACTGCACGAACTCCGCGAGATCCGCCAGCGCAACCCGAAGATGTTCGAGGTGCGCCTGCACGCCTTCCGCCTCGACTGGGAGATGCGCGACGCCGCGTTCGAGTTCCTGCGCGCCTCCCGCCCGGGCGGCGCGCCCGGGGCCAACGCGGGCGAGCCCGGCGCGCCGCCGGACATCGAGGCGCTCCGCGCCCGGCTCACCGAACTTGCCGACAAGCGCTTCGCCGTCTCCGTCGAGGAGAAGGCCCTCCAGATCGCCGACATGAACGACCGCCTCGAGCGTCTTCAGAACGAACTCAACCGCGCCGGCGACGACCGCGCGGAAGCCGTGCGCAAGCGGGTGGACGCGATGATCGACCGCCTGCAGCGCGGCGCCGGCGAGCCGGGCAGCCCGCACGACGGCCACGCCGACCGGCCCGATCACGCCCCCGAACCGGGACATCCCCCGGAGCGCCCGCGCCGAGACTGACGCGCGACGACTGACGCCCGCCGCTCCCTCTCCCGCGCCCCGCGGGAGAGGCGCAGGAGAGGGCTCCACCCCTTTCCCTTCTACTCCGGCTACGCCGGGAGAACCAGCGCACGCGCCGCTACCGTCTGTACTCCAGCGGCCGCTCCAGAATCGCGTACAGCTCGCGCAGCGCGGTCATGCCCAGGAACCCGATGGCGGCGAGCCCCGCGAGGATTGCGGCGTACCCCCAGCGCCCCTGGCCCGCCATCCACGCGACGCCGTACAGCGTGAGCCACAGCGCCCCGTAGCGCGTGATCTTGTCGGCGGCCTTCGCCGGGGTGGTGGCGTTGCGCGCCTTGCGCCACGCGAAGAACACGAACGCGACGGCGAGCACGAACGGGCCGATCGCGGCCGTGGGCCGGACGAAATCGGGCCAGAGCGAGCCGCCGCGCTGGCGACCGACGTACAACAGCGCCAGCGACCAGAACGCCCAGCCGAGCGTGGCGGCGACAATCGTGGCCATCGAGAGCGTGGGCCGGCGCCGGCCCAGGCGGTGCGTCGCGGCGCCCACCAGCAGCGCGTGCGTCATCACCAGCCACACCGGCCACACGAACACGAGTCCGACGTTGGGTATCAGCATGTGCGCCGCGTAGATCAGCGAGAGCGCCACGAGCCCCACCGCGGGCACGAACTTCGCCGCCGCGTTGTAGAAGAACACCGCGCCGGCGGTGAGCAGACACATCATCGCCGCGTCCTGCCCCAGCGCGAGGGCGCCGAGCGTGGCGACGATGAGTGAGAGCACGACCATCGCGAGCGCCGCGTCCACGTTCAGTTTGCCCGCGGGCAGCGGGCGCAGCGGGTGAAGCACGCGGTCGCGCCGGAGGTCGAGCGTGTCGTTCAGCGCCTGGGCGAAGGCGTAGATGCCGATGGCCGCCGCGGCGCCCCCGAGCAGCAGCGTGGGCAGCGCCATGTGCATCTTGAGCTTGGCCCCGGGCTCGTCCTTCTCGAAGGCCAGCGTCCACAGGATGACGAACCAGACGTCGCCGACCGCGGCGAACGCGGTGGTGACGCGGGTGAGGTGCAGGGCCGGGGCGATCCGTACGAAGAACGCTCGCATCTGGCGCGATCGTACCCGGGGTGGCGCGGGGGGCGGCTCGACGCGCGGGAGCGCGGTCTCCTACCATCCCCACCCGTGGCTAAGTCGGCGCCCAACCCGAGCCCGTACCGAGCGACCGACCGGCGCATCGCGCTGGTCGTGTCGCGCTACAACGCGGACGTGACGGACAAGTTGCTGGAAGGGGCGCGCGACGCGTTCATCGGCGCCGGCGGCAGGCCGGACCGCCTGGTCTCGATCGACGCGCCGGGCTCGTGGGAGTTGCCGATCCTGGTGCGCGAGGCGGCGCACTCGCGCCGGTTCGACGCGGTCGTGGCGCTCGGCTGCATCATCAAGGGCGAGACGGCGCACGACCAGCACCTCGCGCGCGCGGTGTGCGACGGGCTCATGCGCGTCTCGATCGATTCCGCCGTGCCCGTCACGCTGGGCGTACTGACCGTGGAGTCGGAGAAGCAGGCGCAGGCGCGGGCCGGCGGCGCCGAGGGGAACAAGGGCGCCGAGGCCATGCACGCCGCGCTGGGCGTGCTGCACGCGCGCGACGCGCTCGCGAACACGCGGACCGGCGCCGCCGGCGTCCGGGTGGGAGACTGAGCCGCCCATGAGCGCCTCACCACGAGAAATCCGCGCCGCGGCGCTGCAGGCGCTGTACCAGTTGGACGCGCGCGGCGAAGCCGACGTGGAGTCGATCCGCGACGCGGCGCTGGGGGCGGACTCGCCGCTGGCCCCGCGCGACGTCGAGAAGGCCGTGGCGCTCGCGCTCGAGGCATTCCGCGACCGGCGAGAGGCGGACCTCGCCGTGGGCGCCCTCGCGCCCGAGTGGCCCGCGCACCGCCAGCCCGCGGTGGACCGCGCGATCCTCCGCCTCGCTCACTTCGAGATCACCAGCGGGCGCGTGCACCCGGCGATCGCGGTCAACGAGGCCGTCGAACTGGCCAAGCGCTTCAGCGACGAGCGCTCGCCCGCGTTCGTCAACGGCGTGCTGGACAAGGTGCTCAAGCGCACCCTCGCGGAGCGAGCAGCCGCGGGAGCGCCGGTCGGCGCGACCGAAGGCGCGCCGGAGGCCGCACCAGCGCCCGACGAGCAGGAAGCCGCGCCGGGCGCGGGGCGCTGACCCGATGGGCCTGCTCTCCGCCGTCGCATCGAAACTGAAGAAGGGCCTCGCGGCGACGCGCGACGCCATCGTCGGGGGCGTGCAGGGGCTGCCCGGCGCGGCGGTCGGGCTGTTCCGAGGCTCGCTCGACGAGCAGACAATCGGGCAGATCGAGGCGCGCCTGCTCCGCGCCGACATCGGCGTCGCGGCGACCCGGCGCCTCATCGACGGGCTGCGCGCCGACCACAAGGCCGGTCGACTGACGCGCGGCGAAGACGCGCTCGCGTACCTCAAGCGCGAACTCCGCGCGATGTGGCCCGAGGAAGACCGGCGCCTGCGCTTCGCGCCGCCCGCCGCGCCGGGTGAGAAACGCTCGCCCACCGTGATCCTGGTCACGGGGATCAACGGCGCCGGCAAGACGACCACCATCGCCAAACTCGCCCACGCCCTGCGCGCCGAGGGCAAGACCGTGCTGCTGGGCGCGTGCGACACCTTCCGCGCTGGCGCGGTGCGACAACTCGAGATCTGGGCCGAGCGCCTCGGCGTCGAGGTCGTCAAGGGCCAGCAGGGCGGCGACCCGGCGTCCGTGGCGTTCGACGCGTGCGACGCGGCGGTGGCGCGGGGCGTGGACGTGCTGCTGGTCGACACCGCCGGCCGTCTGCACACGCAGGACCCTCTGATGCGCCAGCTCACGAAGATCCGCGACGTCGTGGCGCGCCGGATCCCGGGGGCGCCGCACGAGGCGCTGCTGGTGCTCGACGCAACGGCCGGGCAGAACGCGATCCGTCAGGCCGAGGAATTCACGCGCGCCATCGGGGTGACCGGGGTGATCCTCACGAAACTCGACGGCACCGCGAAGGGCGGCGCCGTGGTGGCGGTGCGCCAGGGCGTGGGCGTGCCCGTGAAGTTCGTGGGTGTGGGCGAATCACTCGAGGACCTGGAGCCGTTCGAGCCCGCGGCGTTCATCGAGGCGATGTTCGAGGGTGAGTGAGCCCCGCGCGGTACCGTGGGGACATGGCGTGCGCGACTCGTAGCCCGCTAAGGATCGAACTCGCGGTGGCCCTCCGCGCGCTCGCGTGGGCAGCGGTCGGCGCCCGCGCAATCGGCGCCGAGCAAGCGGGCGCCGAAGCCGAACCAGAGATCCTGCCGATCCTGAACGAGCAGATCCTCCTGCTGGCGACCGTGGTCGCGGCGGTTGCGGCGCTCCCCCCGCTCATCGAGTTCCTGGTGGACCGGCGCAAGCGCCTCGAGCGCCTCGCGCTGAGCCTGGAAGTCACGCCGGTCTCGGGCCTCCGCCCGCGCCTCGCGGGAATGGACGGGCTGCTGGCGGGCATCGCGGATCTGATCGACCGCGCCCGCCGGCCGCAGGCATACGCGCGCCTCTCGCTGGGCAACGAGATCCTGATCATCGGGCCGGCGCTGTCCGGGAAGAAGAGCCTCGCGCACCGCGTGGCGCAGGAAGCCGGTCTGGAGCGGGTCATCACGGTGTACAACCCGCGCAACGCCGACGCGCTGGCCAAGGCGCGGAGCCTCGCGCTCGCGGACGCCGACCGACGCGTGATGCTGCTCCTGCCGCGGATCGACGCGGCGTTCGAGGACGCCGACGACGAGGCGCTCTCAGAACTGGACGCGCTGGTGGAGAGCGTGTCCGAGCGCGCGAACGTCCTGGTGGTCGGCACCGCCGTGCGCTTCGTGCTGGGCAGCGAGCTGGACAACCTGTTCGGGATCAAGCTCACGATGCCCGGCGCGGAGGTAGGCGGCGCGCACGCGCCGACGCGTCGCGACCCGGCGCTCGACCGCATGCTGCGTGAGGTCGCCGCGTTCTACCTCGGGCGGGCGCGTTCGAACGGGCTCGAAATCGAAGGGATGACCGAGGAGGAATGCACGGCGCGCATCCTCGAGCGGGCGTGCAACCCCGCGGAGATCGAGGACATCGTCGCGGTGTGCATGACCGCGGCCATCCACCGCGCATCGGCCGTGTCGAACGCGCGCCTGGTCGCCACGCCCGAACTGCTCGAGGTCGCGATCGGCCGCGTCGTCCCCGGCGCCGCGGCGTGATGCGCGACAAATACACCCGTTGGGAGTCGAACCCAAAACCTTCGGCTTCGGAGGCCGACGCTCTATCCAGTTGAGCTACGGGTGCTCTGGCCGGCCGATGCTACGATCCGGCCCCCGCTCCGGCAACGCGCCGGTTGGCGGCGCGCCACGGCGCCACGCCCCGATCCGCGAGACCCCCGCGCCCACGCCGCATGCCGTCGGACCCGCCGCCCATTCGCCCCGTCGCCTCGAGAGCCAGAGCCCCGCTGGGCTGGACGCTGGCGTTCACATGGGTGAACTCGCTGGCGGCCAGCGCGCTGACGGTGGGGATCTTTTTCGTGGTGCAGAAGGCCTACGGCTTCACCGAAGGAGACAACCTGCGCCTGGGGCTACTCATGGGCGTCTGCTACATCCCCGGCGCCGTCGGCGTGGGCCCGGGCCTGCGCCGATTGGCTGACCGACTGCCCTGGCTCTCGACCCGCGGCGCCCTGGCGTTCCTCGTGCTGACGCTCGCAGCGATCGCCGCGGCGCCGGCGCTGGCCCACGGCGCTCGATGGATCATCTGGCCCGCCGTCGGCGCCCACCTCTTGCTCAGCGGCGCGCTCTGGCCCATCGTCGAGTCCTACATGTCCGGCGGGCGCTCGGGCCGAGACCTGCGGACCTCCGCCGCACGCTTCAACGTGTGCTGGTCCTCCGCCTCGTTCGCCGTCATGTGGCTCGCCGCGCCCCTGCTGGCCGGCGATCCGCTGCGCGTGCTGCTGGTCGCGGCGGCGCTGCACGCGGCGTCGTGCCTGCTGCTGCCGCTGCTCCCGCAGGAGCCGGGCAAGCACGTGCACGAGGAGCACGCGCCGCACCCGCCGGTGTACACCCGCCTGCTCGTGGTGTTCCGCTGGCTGCTGCCGACGGGCTACGTCCTGGCGTACTGCCTGAGCCCGCTCATGCCCTCCCTGGTGGCGCGCGTGGGGCTGGGCGACGCGAAGTTCCGGTTCGCGGGGCTGGAGTGGGCCGTCGGGGCGGTCATCGCGTCCGCGTGGCTGTTCAGCCGCATCGGCACCTTCTCGCTGTTCGCGCTGTGGCACGGGTGGCACGGCAGGTGGGCGACCGCCGTGGTCACCGGCGCCACGATGGTCGCGGGCTTCGCGCTGGCGGTGACGGCGGGCTCGCTCGAGGCGCTGCTCGCGGGGCTCGTCCTGTTCGGGCTGGGGCTGGGGGGTGTGTACGCCGCCGCGCTGTACTACGTGCTGGAGGTCGGCAAGGCCGAGGTGGACGCCGGCGGCTCCCACGAGGCGCTGATCGGGCTGGGCTACACGCTCGGGCCCTTGGCTGGGCTGGCCGGGCTGGAAGGCGCGAAGCGCATCGGCGGCGACGTGTGGACGGCGCCCCGCCTCACTGCGGTGATCACCGGCGCGCTGTGCGCGCTTGCCCTGACGGGTGCGCTGTGGCAGTCGCTCCGCACGGGGCGACGCAACGATCGCGCACCGGTCGGGTAAAACAAAAAGAACAACCCCAGACCTGCATTTCTGCAAGCCTGGGGCGTTGAGTAAGAGGGAAGCCAGGGTTAGACACCGACCACGCGATCACCCCCGGGATCCGCGTGCGGCGATAGGGCGGCTCTACCAGTTAACACCCCGAACCGGGTGCGCCGACAGCGGCGCAACACATGACGCACATCCGCCCTCTCTCTACCCAGAATACCCCTGAATCGGACATAAGGCAAGGGTATTCTCGGTCAGAATTGGGATCGGCAAATCCCATGCCCGGGCTCCAGTAATGGGTTTTTCGAGCGCCTCGGCCATTGTTGGCCGCCCGCCGCCAATCTGTGGCGAGCCAATTGGCCAGTTCGGCCTCATTCGGCGCTCGGAGACCGATCAGGGCGCGAACGGGGACGAGCCTGCGACGATCGGCCCACGCGATCCGGGGCGGACGAGGGCGGCCACGAAGGCGCCGTAGTCCGCCGAGGCCCTTTCGAAGTCTCCACCGAAGTAGGCTCGGAAAACGGAATCGCCCCGGCGCGACATGAGGATCGGGCGGGCGCCCTGCCTGCCGTGGAGTGTCGCGAGGCGGTCGGCGGCGCGCCCGGCGGCGAAATCGGCGAGGAGCGAGGCGAGCGCGCCGCTGCGAACGGGGTCCGAACGGTCGGCGAGAAAGTGGGTCAGGGCCCAGACCTGCGCGTAGTAGTTCACCGCGGCGTCGCCAGCATGAAGGATCAGGTCCTGCGGCGCCGTGTTGAGGAGGCGCTCGAGCGTGAGCAGTTGTCCCTTCGAGTGCGCGAGGCGGAGCTGGTCGAAGCGTTCGATGTTGGCCCACTCGAGGAACACGGGCGTCGCGCCGTTCCACTTGTGGCCTTCCATGAAGGTGGCCACGCCCTCCTCGAGCCAGATGGGGAGCGGGTCGGCGAAGGTGCGCTGCGTGTACTGGTGCCAGCCCTCGTGCGCCGCGATGGCGAGCGTGTCGAACACGCCGATGTCGTACAGGAACGCGCGCCCGCCCGTGGCGAACCCGCCGCGCGGGATCGCGAGGTACGGCTGTGCCGACGCCCCCAGCATCTGCGTGGCGGCGCTCTTCCACTGGGCTCGGTTGTCCATCAGGAAGGTGTCGAGGCGGATCGGCGGCGCCGGGAGGGGCGCATCCGTGAGGGCGGCGCGGTAGCGCTCAAGCGCCAGCTCGAGGAACCGCGGCGCCCGATCGACGGTGATCGCGTCCTTCTCTGTGGTGAAGATTCGGTAGTTGGCGGTGGTAATGATCTTGCCCGGCTTGGTGTCGAACTCCCACGGCGTGACGCCCTCCACCACAGACGCGAGTCGCGATTGGTCGTCGGGCGTGGGACGCGAGGGCGGCGGCGCCGCTGCGGCGGGCGGTGCGCCTGCCTCGTGCCGCGAAACGGGGCGCGAGAGC
>CAYVSR010000040.1:0-5379 GCA_964453125.1 uncultured Phycisphaeraceae bacterium
CTCCTACGTGCTCGGCGTCCGCAACGCCGGCGACCTCGACCACGACGGCGACGTCGACTTCACGGACCTCAACAACGTGCTTTCCTTCTTCGGCGCCCCCGCCCCCGGCGGCTCGTTCGGCATGCCCGGCAACATCGGCGATGCGAACGAGGACGGCACGGTGAACTTCATCGACCTCAACCTCGTTCTCTCGTTCTTCGGCACCTTCGCCCCGCCCAACGCCATCCCGTCCCCCGGCGCCGCCACGCTCGCGGCGATCGGCATGCTGGCGGCCGGGTGGCGCCGCCGTCGCGACCAGGCCGCCTGATCGCGCCCCGCGCCGAACCCTGAAGCCCTTCACGCCCGGCGATCGTCGCCGGGCTTTTTCGTGCGCTCCCGACGAGACAGCGCTCGCGTGCCGGGGTGATTCCGCCTGTGTTTTCTCGGATGAAACGCTTGCTGCTCGGGTCCGGTCGTGCTACAACGGGGCGGTTTTTGCGCGTCACTGGACCGGGCGGCGCACAGTCCCGGACACGCTCGAACGCGCAGCCAACCCGATGGAGTCGTTCATGCGTTTCACCGCTCGTCGTGTCGTCCGATCCGGCCCGATCCCGGCGCTCCGTCGCTGCGCGCTGCTCGGCATGGCCGCGGGTACGTGCGCGTCCGCGCAGGCGAGGGCGATCATCAACGCCGCATGGGCGTCGGGCGTCAGCGGCGTGTGGAACGCCGCGGCGAACTGGAGCCCGGCGGGCGTGCCGAACAACGGGGCGAACACGTTCAATGTGACGATCGCGGTCGCGCCGGTGGGCGCCTCGTACACCGTGACGAACAGCGCGGCGACGACGATCGACTCGCTGGCTGTCACCCAGGCGAACGCACTGCTGCTGCACACGGTGACGCTGTTCACCGTGCTGGGCAACGTCAATCTCAACGCCGGCACGTTCCGTCACACCGGCGGGCTGGTGGACGTCAACGGCGGCATGACGATTGGCGGCGCGGGCGTGATGGGGGGGAACGGCACGTGGGACATCGCGGGAGGCGACCTGAACAACAACGGCGTGATCCGAACCGACGCCGGGGGCACGCTCACGTTCAACAGCGGCGGCGTCGCGGGAGTCGGGGTCTGGGACCTCGACGGCGCCAGCGGGGCGGGCGAGGTCGACGCGTCCAACGGCAGCATGACGTTCAACGGCACGCTCAACGACACGTTCGACGGGACCATCACCGTCGGCGCCGGGCGCACCGTGAACATCTCCGGCGGCTGGGCGCTCAACAACGGGACGCTGAATCTCAACGGGACGGCGACGGCCGCGACGATGACCAGCACGGCCGGGGCGTTCATCATGAACGGCGGAGACATCAGCGTCGATCAGCAGGGGCTGCTGAACGCGTCGTCGCTCAACTTCGCCGGGGGCGCCGTCACGATCGCCGACGCCAACGACGAGCTGACCCTCGGCGGCACGACGGTGTTCCTCAACGGGACGACGTTCTCCGGCCTCGGCACGCTCACGTTCGACCAGAACTCGGTCACCGCGACGAGCACGACCATCGGGGTGGCCGTCGTGGATTGGGACGGCTCCAGCGGCGCGCTCACGCACACCATCAACGCGGGGCAGACGCTCGCCATCAACGCGACCCGTATCGACGTCGGCGGCACAGCAGGGCAGTTCGACGGCACGATCAACAACAACGGCACGCTGGCGATCAACCTGACAGGGGGCGCTTGGACGCTGGGCAACGGCGGAGACCTGAACCTTGGCGCCGGCGCGGTTCTGAACGGCACGGCGTTCAACGTGAGCGGGCTGATCGGCGTCGCCTCCGGCAGCGCGACCATCAACGCCGCGGCGCACTTCGACGCCACACCCGGCATCGTGCTCGACAATGCGACGGACAATCTGAATCTGTTCGGGGGCGGCTCGTTCGCCGGGGGCACGGTCAACGGTCCCGGGTCGCTCGCGCTGGACGGCGATTGGTCCTTCACCGGCTCCACCGTCATCAACGCCGATCTTGATTTCGACGGTACGAATCTCGGCTCCACGCTCACGATCGGGCCGGGAGCGTCGCTCACGGTGTCCTCCGATCAGTCGAACGACAACTTCGGCGACGACCTCGTGCTGAACGGCGGTGCGCTCAGCATCACGAGCGCCACGGGCTGGACAATCGACCAGTTCGGCTCGCTCACGATGCAGAACGCAGACCTCGACGGGACCAGCGCGCCGTCGTTCTCGGTCGGCGGCGCGTTCCGGATGAGCGGGGCGCTGATCGCCCAAGGCGGCGGCGGGGTCAGCCTGACGGAGGCGACCACGTTCAGCGCGACATCCACCATCCAGGTCGGCGTCGGCACGCTGCTCACGCTCGCGTCGGGCGGCGTGTTCGAGGGGGGCGCGGCGAGCGGGGCGGGAACCCTCATCACCGAAGGGAACTGGAATATCACCGGCCACACCATCTGGTCCGTGGCGACGCTCGACTGGGACGCGGGCGTCAGCGGCTCGCACACCTTCACCGTGGGCGAGTTCGGCAGTCTCACCATCAACGGGAACATCTTGGATGCGATGGACGACGACGTCACGCTCAACGACTCGACGCTGACGGTCAACGACCCGTCGGGCTGGGCGCTCGGCGCGGCGTCCACGCTGACGCTCAACAACACCGGCGTCGCGGGGATCCCGACGCTCAACGGCGCGACGGTTGGCATCAACGGCGTGGTGGACGTCAACGGGATCGGCGAGATCGACGCCGCGGTTGTGTTCGACGCGACGCCGACAGTGCTGCTCACAGCCGCGGCCGACCGGCTGAACCTGAACGGCGGCGGCGAGTTCCACGGCGGCGCGTTCGGCGGGGCCGGCACGCTCTCGCTCGACGGCGACTTCGACGTGCTGGCCGACACCACGTTCAGCGTCGCGACGTTCGACTGGGACGGCGGCCTCATCAACGCCGACACGTTCCGGGTCGCCACGGGCGTCACCGCGACCATCTCCTCGAATCTCAGCGCCGACCATTACGACGACACGATCGTCGTGGATGGCGGCGCGCTGGCCGTGACCAACGCGGCAGGGTGGACACTCAGCGCGGACGGCGAGCTGCGCCTTCTGAACAACGGCGGCGGCTCGGCGCTGGTGAGCGGGGGCCCGCTGAACATCGCGGGCGCCCTGTCGTCGCAGAACGGCGGGGTGAACACCATCACCTCGAGCGCGTTCAATCTTCTGTCGACGGGGGGGGTCTCGATCCCGAGCGTGTCGGACGTGCTCGTGCTCGACGGCGCCACGCTGCAGTTCGCGGGCGGGACGTGCACCGGCGAGGGCACGCTGCGCGTGGAGACCAGCGCGGTCAGCGTGACCGCCGACACCACCATCGGCGTGCGCGTGTTCGACTGGGACGGGCTCTCTTCCTTCAACACCACCACCATCAACGCCGGCGTGCAGTTCAACATCCTGTCGGACCTGATCGACGAGCCGGGCGACGGCTTCGGCGGCACGATCAACCTCAACAACAGCACGCTCCGGGTCGTCACCGACGGCGCGTGGGAGATGGGCGACGCCGCCGGCACGGCGGGCGTGCTCAACATGGGCGGCGGGAACCCGATCGTCGGCGTGGGCTCGACCATGAACGTCTCGGGGGTGATCAACGTCAACAGTCTCGCGGCGACCATCCTCTCGCCCGTCTCGTTCCTCTTGACCGCCGTGGTGGACGCGAACTTCGCGACGGATCGGCTTCTGCTGAACGGCGCGACGACCTACAACGGCGGGACCTACACCGGCCTGGGCATCATGGTCCAGAACGGCGCGGCGACCGTGGCGGGCACGACGACGATCGGCATGGCGAGGTACGACTGGGACGGGTTCTCGAACAACACCACCACTTCTGTCAACGCGGGGGCGACGCTCACGCTCAGCGGCGGGCAGATCGACGAGTCCGACAACGTCTTCAACGGCGTGGTCAACGACAGCGGCACGGTCGTGGTCGACACGACCGCGGACGAATGGACGATCGGGACCGGCGGGCAGTTCAATCTGCTCACCGGCGCGAGCCGCCTCGAGGGCGACCGGGTCAACCTCGTGGGAACCCTGACGGGGCAGGGCACGGTGGCGAGCGCCGAACTCGACAACCTCGGGACGATCACCGCTTCGGGCGGCGGCACGCTCCGCATCAGCACGGGCGTGTTCGCCGATCTCGACGGTTCCAGCGCGGGCGAGACGGGTGTGATCAACGCGCTCGCCGGAGACGTGCGGGTCACGGGCTCCTTCGGCTCGCTGTTCGTCTTCAACGGGGCGCTGAACGTCGGCGCCGGGCGCACTTTCGAGATGGACGCCTTCGGGTTGCTCAATGACAACCCAGTCGGCAACGTCGGGGTGATGAGCCTCACCGGCGGCCGCTATCGCGCGCCGGAACTGGTCCAGCGGGGCACGATGACCGTGGGCGCCGGCGACTCGACGCTCGAGTCTTCCACGGCGTTCGACGGCGCCGGCGCGACCACCATCGGGGCCTCGGGCAACCTCCATATCGTGGGCTCGGCCCTGGTCAATCCGGGGCACACGTTCTCGGGCGCGGGGCGCATCACGGTGGACGCCGGTTCCACCCTGCGCGGGAACGGCACGGCCAACGTGCTGGTCTCGAACAACGGGCTCGTCACCCCGGGGACGTCGATCGGCACGCTTACCGTCGGCTCGTTCACGCAGGGCGCCGGGGGCTCGCTCCAGATCGAGCTGCAGGGCGACGCGGCCAACCAGGCGGACCGGCTCACCATCACCGGCGCCACGACGCTCGCGGGCAACCTGTCGATCGCGCTCCTGCCGGCGTTCCAGCCCGCGTGGGGCGACCAGTGGACGGTGATGACCTACGCCTCGCGCACGGGTGACTTCCAGTCGTACGCGGCGCCGGGGCTCGCCCCGAACCTCTTCTGGTGGGTCAACGCGGGGGCGACGGCGTACATGCTCGGTGTGCGACTTCACGCGGACGCCAACCACGACGGGCTGGTCAACTTCATTGACCTCAACATCGTGCTCTCGTTCTTCGGCACGGCGTGCTCGGGCTCGTTCGGCCGCCCTTTCAACGCGGGGGACACCAACGAGGACGGGCTCGTGAACTTCATCGACCTGAACAACGTGCTCTCGTTCTTCGGGACCTCGGCGCCGGCCTTCGCCGTGCCGGCGCCGGGCGCGGCGGTCCTCGTCTGCGTCGGCCTGGGGCTGGGCGCGGGGCGCAGGCGCCGGTCCGCGGCGGCCTGAGGGACCGGGTGGGCGGGCCGTGGCGGCGCGTTGGCGACGGGGCCGGGCGCCCGCTATCCTCTTCGTCCCCGGCGCGGCCAGACGCCCGGGGGGACTCTTGGGCGCATAGCTCAGCTGGCTAGAGCACCGTCGTCACATGGCGGGGGTCACAGGTTCGAATCCTGTTGCGCCCACT
>CAYVSR010000040.1:5389-11445 GCA_964453125.1 uncultured Phycisphaeraceae bacterium
TTGTTGGGTGGCCCGGCGCCGTCGCGGGCCGGATCGGCTACGATGCCGGTCTGGAGAGTCGCCTCGGGGTGTAGCGCAGCTTGGTAGCGCGTCTCGTTCGGGACGAGAAGGTCGCTGGTTCAAATCCAGTCACCCCGACTTGCGCATGAGCGCCCGCGAGATTGACTCGCGGGCGTTTGTGTTTGTTGTGCGGCAGAGAAGAACAAGTTAGCGCTTGTCCTTGGGAGTGCGCTCGCCCGCCGCTCGCCTCTTTCCCTTGGCCAACCCCACGCCCGGCCTCGCGCAACAAAGAGACGATCTGCGCCCCGCTGCACTACTGCCTTGTGATCGGGTGCGCCATTTTGGGTCCGGGCCCGGGAAGCGACGCAGCGGGTGGGCCGGAGTGAGGGGGGCAGGTCAGCGCGGCTTCGTGGCTTCCCACGGCCCTTCTTTGCCAATGCTGATGATGGTCTCACCGTCGTAGCGGAACAACCCCTGCCACCCCCCGAGCCAGAGTCGTCCCTCCCGATCCTGGTACGTGCACTGAACAGCGTTGGTGGTCAGACCCTGAGCTTCCCCGAAGTTCGTGAACGTCTTGCCGTCGTAGCGGTACACACCCGAGTTCTCGATCGGGAACCAGATGTTGCCGGCACGGTCTTCGTAGAGATCCCACGCTTCCGTGCCGTGCACGTCGTCTTCCGCGGTGACGTGCGTGAATACGCCCCCGAAGCGATGACAGACGCCGTTGTGGTGGGTCGCAAACCAGATCCGTCCCTGACGGTCTTCGAGGATGTCGTTCACCGAGTTGTTGCAGAGGCCGTCCGCCTCCGAGATGTTCACGCATGACGTGCCGTCGTGCACGAACGCTCCGCCGGGGGTGCCAAACCACATGCGTCCTCCCGTGTCCTGCATGATGCAGTGCACGATGCGCTCGCTCGTCACGCCTCGGAGCGGATCCGGGGGGACCGCGGGCAAAGGGAACGCGGTGAAGGTCTTCCCGTCGAACCGGCTCGCGCCTTCGAACGTGCCGATCCAGAGCAGCCCATCTCGGTCGATGATGATGCTCCAGATATCATCGTGCGCGAGGCCGTGCTCGGTCGTGTAAGTGGTGAACCGCACGCCATCGAACTTGGTCAACCCGCGGTTCGTTCCGAACCAGATGGTTTCGTGCTTGTCCTGAACGATGGCACGAACCGCGAGGCCAGGAAATCCCTCCTTGGCGCGGAAGAAATCCACGGACTTGCCGTCGTAGCGGGCCACGCCGTCGCCGTTGGTCCCGAACCAGAGACAGCCGCTGCGGTCTTCGAAGATGCGTCGAATGAAAGGGCTCAGCGGCGTTGTTGGGGCAGCCGGCGTCCCGGCCGCGGCATCAAGAGGACTCTGGGTTGTCGGCGGTGAGAGTTGCGGGGCGGCGAGAGTCGCGGCGGAGAGAGCGCCGCAGACGAGGAACGGCAGGAACCACGCCTCGGGCGGGTGTCGAGGCAATGCAATACGCGGTGTGAAGGGTTGAGTCATCGCGGCGCCCTCGGCCGACACTTCCCAGTGACCTCCGCCCGGCGACGCAGCCGGGACGTCCTCCACCACCGTAGCGCCCTTCTCCCAATGAGGCCCGGTTCACGTCGATCGAGCAATCCCGTCAGAAGATCGACGCCGAATTCAACACCGGCGAGGGGGCCGCAGCGTGGGGCGCTGCGTCGCATCGGGTGGCGCAACTCTGCCTTGCACGCGGCTGCGGTGAAGTCCGCGACGCGCCTCGCGGCGTCGCCCCTCGCGGGCGCCCGGTGGGTGGGAAAGGATGTGCTCCGCGACATTAGCCGCCCGGCGGTGACGGGACGGTTCGTGGCGAAGGCGACGGAGGCGCTGCCGAAGGGGCGAACGAGGGTGAAGCGCTGAGCGACGCCCCCTCGGCGCGGAAGGGCGCGCGGTCAGCCGGCGCCCGGCCGGACGAGCAGCGCCTTGGTGTACGCGACCCGAAAGCCCAATCGCAGCGCATTGCGCTCCGAGGCGCCACCCGGTCGTGAGCAGAGCGTCGCGACGCGGGCGCCGTGCGCCGCGCCGATCGCGAGGCGTGCGCCGATGAGCGCCGACTGCACGCCCCGACACCGGAACTGCGCGAGCGTCTTGGCCCCGTACAGCCCCGCGACATCGGCGCAGAGATCGACCGAGCCCACGCCGACGATCCGGTCCGCGTCGAGTGCGGCGAACGACGCGTTTCGCGGGTGGCGCACGCAGCGCTCGACGAGGGTCCGCACCCGATCCGGCGGTGCGGGCGCCTGCGGAGACGCCGGGGCGAGGCACGCATCGACAAACTCGCGAACGCGCTCGGGGCTGGATGGATCGATGCGCTCGACAGTGAGCCCGGCCGGGGGTTCGACATCGGGCCCTGTGGGGCGCGCCTCGCGCAGGTCGCGGAACAGGACGGTGTCGAACCCTCGCGTTGCGCCGCCGGATTCCGTGCGAGCGTCGATCACGAACCCCAGCGCCGCGCAGGCCTCCATGGCCGAGGGGTGCGCGTACGGGCACAATTCGACCAACGTCTCGGCGCCGCCGGCGACGAGCCAGTCCGCGGCGTCGGCCAGTTCGTCACGGTCGACGACTCGCCCGTTCATCCCGAGATTCACGACGCCGCACTGCCACTCGCCGCGGAGCGCGACGGCGGCGCCGGCCTCAAGAGTCGGCGCGCCGAGCAGGCGGAATTCCCCGCCCATCTCGGTGAACCCGCGGGCCAGACGCGCTTCCTCGAGGCGCGCCACTTCTGAGGGCGCGAGGCTCACGACTGCCAAGGGAGGCGCTCCAGGTCAACGTTCCCACCCGAGACGATCACGCCGACGCGGGCGCCGAGCAGGTCGGCGCGCTCGTCGCAGAGCGCCGCGATCGCCACCGCGCCGGAAGGCTCGACGACGATCTTGGCACGTTCCCAGACGAGGCGCATGGCGTCGATGATCTCCCGCTCGCCCACCGTCACGATGCGCTCGACGCGCTCGCGCAGGATCGGGAACGTGAGCGACCCGACCGTCGCCAGCAGCCCGTCGCAGATCGACCGGGGCTGCGCGACGGCCGTGATCACCCCTGCCGCCAGCGACCTCGCCGCGTCGTCCGCCCCCGCGGGCTCGGCGCCCAGCACGCGGACGCCCGGCCTGACGGACTGCGCCGCGATCGCCGTGCCGCTGAGCAGCCCGCCGCCGCTCACCGGGGCGATGACCGCGTCGAGCCCGTCGATCTCCTCGACGAGTTCGAGCGCCGCCGTGCCCTGCCCCGCGATGACGCGGTAGTCGTTGTAGGGGTGCACCACCGCCGCACCGGTTTCTTCCGCGATGCGCGCCTGCTCCCCGTCGCGCGCCGCCATGGTCGGCTCGCAGTACGTGATCCGTCCGCCGTAGCCGGCGACCGCCTCCTTCTTCACCTTGGGCGCGGTGTGCGGCATGACGATGTGCGCGGGGATGCCCCGGATCCTCGCCGCCAACGCGACCGCCTGCGCGTGGTTGCCGGACGACTGCGACACCACGCCCCGCGCGGCCTCCGCGTCCGTCAGCGAGAACACCGCGTTGCACGCCCCGCGGAACTTGAACGCGCCGACGCGCTGCAGGTTCTCGCACTTGAGGAACACGGTGCACCCTGCTCGCTCGTCGATCGCGCGGCAGGTCATGACGGGCGTGCGCCGCGCGTACGGCGCGATGCGCGCGGCTGCAGCGCGGATGTCGGCGAGCGTGGGGGGGGCGAGTGTGGCGCTCATGTGGGGGAATGGTACCGGCGGCGTGCGCAGCGCCGGTCGGTCGGCGATCAGGTCACGCGTCGCCCCGCGCCGGATTCGTCGATCAATCGGCGCAGGCGCTTCTTCCGCGTGGCTTCCTGCTTCGCCCGCCTCACCCAACATGCCATCGTGCGACGGCAGCCGGGCGGCTGGGCCTCAAAGAAGCAACACGCGGCATTGTGGCGCTCGCACGGCGCGAGGCGCGGGCGGTCGAGCGACGCCTCCTTGCGCTGCGCGGCCTCGAGTTCCGCGACGAGCCGGATGCTCACGGCGCTCGCGTTCGACGGGCGTGAGCCCGCCGACGACGTACACTGCGCGGGTGGCGCTCGCTCAATTCACGATCGACCCCGACATCGCCCGCGCGCAGACGCTGCCCGCCCCCGTCTACACCGACCCCGCCTGCTACGAACTCGCGAGGTCCGCGGTCTTCCGTCGTTCGTGGCAGTTCATCGCGGACGCCAGCGCTGTCAAGGTCCCCGGGCAGTGCTTCCCCCTGACGCTCCTGCCCGGCTGCCTCGACGAGCCGCTGCTGCTTGCGCGCGGGCACGACGACGCGGTGCGCTGCCTCTCGAACGTCTGCACCCATCGTGGCACGATCCTGTGCGAGCACGCGGGGGTCGAGAAGTCGCTCGTCTGCCGCTACCACGGCAGGCGCTTCGATCTGGACGGCGCTTTCCGCCACATGCCCGAGTTCGAGGGCGTCGCCAACTTTCCGACGGAGGCGGACAATCTGAGCCGCGTCCCCTTCGGGGCGTGGCGGGACTGCTTCTACTTCGCCTCGCTCACGCCCGCGGCGCCGCTCGAGGCCCTGCTGGCGCCGATGGCCGCGCGACTCGCATGGCTGCCGCTGCATGAGTTCCGCTTCGACGCCGCCCGCTCGCGCGACTACCTCGTCAACTGCAACTGGGCGCTCTACATCGACAACTACCTCGAGGGCTTCCACATCCCCTTCGTGCACGCCTCGCTGAATGAGGCGATCGACTACGGGCAGTACACAACGGAACTCTTCGAGGCGTCGAATCTCCAACTGGGGATCGCCAAGCCCGGCGAGCCCTCGTTCGACCCGCCGGCGTCGTCGCCCGACCACGGGAAGCGCGTCGCGGCGTACTACTGGTGGCTCTTCCCCAACACCATGTTCAACTTCTACCCCTGGGGCCTCTCGATCAACGTCGTGCAGCCGCTCGCGCACGACAGGACGCGCGTGCGGTTCCTGGCGTACGTCTGGGACGAACGCAAGATCGATCAGGGCGCCGGCGCAGGCCTCGATCGCGTCGAGCGCGAGGACGAGGCGATCGTCGAGGCCGTGCAGCGCGGCGCCCGCTCGTCGTTCTACTCGCGCGGCAGATACTCGCCCGCGCGCGAGCAGGGCGTGCACCACTTTCATCGATTGCTCGCGTCCGCATTGCACACGGGCGCATGACCGGGCCGCACGCGGCCGGCGTCAAGGCTGGCGCGGTGCGGTTCGCAGGGCGTCGAGCGTGGTGTTGTCGAGGAGGTCCGCCAGCGCGGCGCGCACCCGTTCGATGCGGGTTCGGACCTGGGTCGCGCTCGCCTCCGGGCACGCGCGCAGGCAGTTCCACGTCTCGGCGTCGGAACTCTCGAAGAGCCTGACGACGTCGCGGATGCGGACCTGCTCAGGGGGCCGGGCGAGCGAGAACCCGCCGCCGGGGCCGCGCTGCGCCGTGAGGATGCCCGCTTGGGCCAGGGTGGTCAGCGTCTTGGCGAGGAACGGCGCCTGCAGCGAGCGATCCCGGGCGATCTCACCGACCGCCAGCCGGGTCGTGCCGCCGTCGTAGGCCTCGGCGAGGCGGCCGAGCGCTGCGAGTGCGGTTTCGGTCCGGCTTCCGTGCATCTCGGGCTCGGGGACGGTGGGGGGGGGGGAGGGGCGAACGATTGTCATGGCGGCGGGGCGCGAGGCGCCCCTCGGCGTCGTGGTGTTCACAAGAGTACGATATCCGGAAAATTGTCGAGTATCTACTCTCTTTATCTTGATATTCCTGTCGATAGGTGATATTTTCGCGTGGAACGGGATATACGCATCAAAAATACCAAACATAGGCCTATCTCGATCGGCCCCTCGGGGGCCGCCGAGATCCGGAGCGCCGGTCCATGAGCCACGACGCTGCACGAACCCCGGACAGCCCGCTCGAGACGTTCGCCTACAACGACGCGATCGTCCGCAAGTTCATGCTCGCCACGTTCGTCTGGGGCGTGGTGGGCATGCTCGTCGGCGTGTTCATCGCGCTGCAGCTCGCGCTGCCGACCTGGAACTTCGGCCTCGAGTTTCTCTCCTTCGGGCGGCTTCGCCCGCTTCACACCAACGCCG
>CAYVSR010000041.1:0-11416 GCA_964453125.1 uncultured Phycisphaeraceae bacterium
GGGCGGGCGGACGGTACCCTGAGGGTCGTGGCGGGTGAACCGGTTATCTCTGTGCGCAACCTGACCAAGGTCTTCGACGGCAAGACCGTCCTGGACGGGGTGACGCTCGACGTGCAGCGCGGCGAGACCATGGTCATCATGGGGGGCTCGGGCTGCGGCAAGAGCACCTTCCTGCGCTGCATGATCGGCTCGCACCAGATCGACGGCGGGTCCATCCACCTGTTCGGGCAGGACATCACCAACGTGGACGAGGCCGGCCTCAACGAGGTGCGCAAGAAGTTCGGGATCCTGTTCCAGTCCGGGGCGCTGTTCAACTCGATGACCGTCGCCGAGAACGTCTCCCTGCCGCTGCAGGAGCACACGACGCTCGGGCCCGAGATCATCGACATCCAGGTGAAGATCAAGCTCGAACTGGTCGGCCTGCGCGAGCACGCGGACAAGTACCCCGCGCAGATCTCCGGCGGCATGAAGAAGCGAGCCGGCCTCGCGCGTGCGCTGGCCCTGGATCCCCAGCTGCTGTTCTACGACGAACCCAGCGCCGGGCTCGACCCTGTGACCAGCGCCGAGATCGACCGGCTGATCGTGGACCTCTCGAAAAAGATCGGCGTGACGAGCGTGGTGGTGACGCACGAGATGGACTCCGCCTTCACCATCGCCGACCGCATGGCGATGCTCGACAAGGGGCGCGTGCTCGCGGTGGACACCCGCTCGTGGTTCGACGACCTCCGCAAGACGCCGACCGAGGGGGCCAAGAGCCTGGCGGAGGACAAGCAGCTCATCCGGCAGTTCCTGCGCGGCGACGCGGAGGGGCCGATCACCAAGCGGCGTGAACTCACCCGCTACGAAGACGACATCATGGGGGAACTGGACACCGAGCACGATTCGCGCCCGAGCATCGAGGCGACCCGGGCCGTCTGACCCCCCCGACGGGGCGCGGGCCCCGCAACGACAAGAGCACCCATGGCCAAACCACGAGGTTCGAGCAACAACGTCCGCGCCGGTGCATTCGTGCTGGGCGCCATCACCATCGGGTTCGCGTTCGTGGTGGTGCTGGGCGGCGTGCGCGAGAAGATCAAGCCGCGGAACACGTACACCGTGCGCTTCACGCTGCTTGAGGGCGCGACGGGGCTGGACGTCGGCTCGCCCGTGCGGGTGGCGGGGCGCACGGTGGGGCGCATCAGCGAGATCGAACTCCGCACCGAACCCGAGGGCGACCTGCCCGCCGCGGTGGACTGCACGGTGAAGGTCGACAAGTCGGTGCGGTTCTTCGGAACGCCGGTGGCATATCTGAACCTGCCGCTGCTCGGCTCTGGCGGCGACATCAATTTCGCGGGCGTCGGCAGCCCGACCGACCCGCCCGTGCCGACCGACGGCACCGCCGTGATCCGCGGCACGATGGCGCCCCCCGCGTTCCTGGCGCAGGCCGGCTACGGCGAGGAGCAGAAGTCGCAGCTGCAGAACATGCTCCGCCGGGGCGACGAGATCTCGGCCGACGTCAAGGCCATCACCGGCGACTTCAAGGGCGTGGCGGCCGACGTGCGCGAGAAGTGGCCCACGTGGTCGGGTCGCGCGGACAACATCACCAAGAACGTCGAGGAGGCCACCGCCTCCCTGCCCGGGCGCATCGAGGACTTCCGCCAGACCATGGCCGAGGCGCGCCAGTGGATCACTGACAACAAGGACAAGCTGACGCGCATCGTGGACAACGTCGACGCGGCCACCAATGACGCGAAGGAGGTGCTCGCCCACTTCAACGCGGAGTCGGTCAAGAAGGTGGACGCCCTGCTCGACAGCGGCAAGGACGCGATGGAGGAGGCCCGCGCCGCCGTGGCTCGCGTGGACGGCTTCGTCGCTGAGCAATCGCCCACGCTGCGCCGCATGCTCGCCAACTTCCGGCTCGGCTCGGACCAGCTGAAACTCACGCTCGCCGAGGTCCGCCGCTCGCCCTGGCGCCTGCTGTACCGCCCGGACACGCAGGAACTCGAGTTCGAACTGCTCTACGACTCGGCGCGCGCGTACGCCGAGGCGGTCTCCGACCTCCGCGCCGCGGGTGAGTCGCTCGACGCCGCGTCGGCGCGCGCCGGCGCGCCCGGCGCGGGCGAGGCCCCGGTGACGCCCGGCGAACTGGAGGCGCTCGCGGAGCGCCTGCGCCGCTCGATGGAGACCTACGGCGCCGCGGAGAACGCGTTCCTCAAACTCCTGGTGGACCCGACGTCGAAGGCGCCCGAAGCGCCCGAGCCTCCGGACGGGAAGTGACGGCGCCGGCGTCCGCGAAGCCTCGCGGGCGTCTGACCCGTTATCCCCGCGCGATCTGGTGGATCGCCCGCGCGAAGAGCGCGACCTCTTCGTCGGTGGTGTAGGGGCCGGGGCTGACGCGCACCGCGCCACCGCCCCCACGGGCGCCGCACTCGCCGCCCTGGGCTGGCACATCGGTGCCCATGGCGTGGTGCGCACCGGGCGCGCACTGCAGGCCGGCGCGCGAGGCGATGCAGAACGAGGCATCGAGGATGGCGGCGACGTCGCCCGCATCCTGCCCGGCGAGCGTGAAGGAGACGACGCTGACACGCCCCTCGGCGGCGCGCGGACCGAGCACGCGGGCGCCGGGTGTTTCCGCGAGCGCGCCGAGCAAGGCGTTCACGGCTCGCTTCTCGGCCTCGTGGGCGCCGGCGCGGTCCAATTGCTCGCGCCCGGTGAGGCCGGCCATCAGCCCCGCGAAGCCCACGGCGTTGAGGGTGCCCGCCTCGAATTGGTGCGGCATCTCGCGAGGCATGTGCGGGTCGTCTGAGTTGCCGCCGGTGCCGCCCTGGTTGTGCGCGATCATGCGCGCTGTGGGCGATTTCGCGTCGTACGCGCGGGTCGAGACGAACAGCGCGCCGGTGCCCCCCGGCCCCAGCAGCGCCTTGTGCCCGGGGAACGCCAGCAGGTCGATGCAGTCGGCGTCGACGTCCACCGTGATGTGCCCGACGGTCTGCGACGCGTCAACGAGAAAGAGCGCCTCGGGGCGCTGGGCGCGCAGGCGCCGGCCCATCTCCCCCACCGGCTGGATCGTGCCGATGACGTTGCTCGCGTGCGTCGCCGCGACGAGCACGGTGTGCGCCGTCGTCGCGCGGATCACGTCGTCGGGGCTGATGAAGCCCTCCGCGTCGCACGAGACCAGCGTGAGGTCGATGAGACCCTTGTGCTCGAGGGCGTGCAGCGGGCGCAGCACGGCGTTGTGCTCGAGCACGGTCGCCACCACGTGCGGCCGGGCGCCGTTGGATCGCGCCGCCAGCGCCCCCTCCACCACGCCGTGCACCGCGGTGTTCAGCGCGTCCGTCGCGCTGTGGGCGAGGATCATGCGCGCTGGGTCCGCGGCGTTGATGAGTCGCGCGAGGCGCACCCGCGCCTCGTCGATCACCCGCCCCGCGTTGACCGCGGCCCGGTGCCCGCCCCGCCCGGGGTTGCCGGTGGGCTGGGCGAAAAACGCGGCCATGGCCTCGCCCACGCCCGGGGGCTTGGGCCACGACGACGCGGCGTTATCGAGATACACGCACCCACCTGCCGACATGCCGGGATTCTACAGGGGCGTGCAAGCCCGGCGCCCGCGGGGGCGGCGTGGTCCCGGCCTACACCCCGCGGCGCATGCGGTGCACCCAGCGGGCGTACGCAAGCGTGGCGCGGATGAGTTCGAGGCGCGACCGCGGCAGGCCCTGGCCGAAGGCGGTCTCCATGCGCCAGCGCCAGTAGGCGCCGCGGAAGCGGAAGCCGGAGATCGCGCCGAGGCGGAGCAGTTCGTACAGCCCGCCGAGGGTGTCGAGCAACCATCGCATGCGCTGCCAGTGTAGGCGCGCGGGGTTGGTTCGCCGGTCACACGCCGCGGAACGCGAGCGCCGCCGCGAGGATGGCGTCGGGGGTTTCGTCCGCCTCGCGCGCCACGCGTTCGACCATGCGCTCGGCCTCGGGGCGCGACTCGCCGAGGCGGACGAGCGCGACCACGGCCTGCTCCGCCGCGCGGCTGAGGCTGGAGCGAATCTCGACCACCGCCCCGCTCGGGCGCGCGCCGCCGGCCCCGATCTCGGCGCCCATCGCCGCGAACGCGCCCGCCTTCTCGCCGACCTCGGCGACGATCGCCTCGGCGAGTTTCTTGCCGATCTCGGGCAGGCGTGTGAGCGCCTTGATGTCGCGCTCGAGGATGGCACGCGCGATCTCGCCCGTGGGCGCCGCGAGGGCGCGCAGGGCGCGCCTGGGCCCCAGCCCCTTCACCTTGGTGAGCAATTCGAAGAACGCCCGGTCCTCGCGCGTCTCGAACGCCAGCAGGCGGGGCACAAAGGTCGCGCCCTGATTGGGAGACTCGAGCAGTTCGATGGTGTGCAGCGAGACGCGCTGCCCGCGCCGCGCCGCGAGGCGCTCGGCTGCGCAGGGCGACACCAGCGCTTCGTACGTCAGCGACCCGTCGCCGAGCGACAGCGAAACCAGAGCGACGCCGCCCTCGACCGAACCGAGCGTCCCCGAGATGGCGGCGAGCACGGGGCCTCCGTCAGAACGAGGTTTTCTTCTTTTCGCGGGCCGGCACGCCGAAGACGGTCGCGTCGTCGCCCACGATGTGCGTGACCACCGCGCCCGCGCCGACAACCGAACGCGAGCCCACCCGCGCCCCCGGCAGCAGACGAGAGCCCAGTCCGATCAGCGTCGCGTCGCCCACGCTCGCCGCGCCGCCCAGCGCCGCGCCGGGCGCCACGTGCGAGTTCACCCCGACCGTGCAGTCGTGCTCGACAATGCACCCCGTGTTCAGGATCGCGTGTTCGCCCACGCGCGCCCGCGCGTTCACCACCGCGTTGGGCCCGATGAAGACTCCCGCGCCGATCCGCGCCGTGATGGACACCACCGCCGACGGGTGCACGACCGTGGCCCCCGGTGATTTGAGCCGGCGCACCAGCCAGCCGCGCAGCCCCACATCGCCGATGGCGATGATCAACGGGTGCCCCGCGGCGCCCAGGCGCTCGAAATCCGCCAGGGGCCCGAGGCGCGGCGCGAGCCCGCCGATCTGCGAGTCCTCGTCGTCGTCCAGGAACCCGGCGAGCGGGATGCCCGCCGCGACGGCGGACTCGGCCACGACCATGGCGTGCGCGCCGCCCCCGAGCAGGGCCAGCCGGCCGATTGGTTCGCGATCCGTCGCCATGCCGTGGTGCGCTCCTTCGACCCGCGCCCGAGGGTTCTCGGGCCGTCGGCGCCGGATGATAGCGGGCGGAGTCCGTCTATCCGGTCTGTGCGGGCGGGAGGGGTTGTCCGGCTGGCGCGGGCGATCGGGGCGTGTTCCCGGTCGAGAGGGGCGCCGGGACGTCCGATGACCCACGACGCACGGGCGCTCGTGCGCGGGCGCCGCCGGCCCCGAGTCGCCCGTGCCCGCAGCGGAGGATCCGGTCCGTGGACAAAGCCAGTCTCATCGGGCTCATCATCGGGTTCTGCACCCTGGGCTTTGTCTGTTGGCACGCCTCGCACGGCAACTTCGCGATGTTCTATTCGCAAGAAGGCGTGCTGATGGTCGGCATCGGCTCGATCTCCGTCATCTTCATCGCCATGCCCATGGCCAAGATCAAGATGATCCCCGGCTACTGCAAGTCCTTCATGTTCGACAAGGGCAAGAGCCCCGCCCAGGTCGTCAAGCTGATGTCCGAACTGGGCGAGAAGGCCCGTCGCGACGGCATGCTCTCCCTCGAGTCCGAGGTCGACAAGCTCGACGACCCCTTCCTCATCTCCGGCCTCAAGATGGCCATCGACGGCGTCGACCCCGACAACATCGCCGCCACCATGCAGGCCGAGCTGTTGTCCATGAAGGAGCGCCACGGCGCCGGCAAGAAGTTCTTCGACCTCATCAAGGTCTACGCCCCCGGATGGGCCCTCGCGGGCACCCTCCTCGGTCAGGTCGGCATGTTCGCCAACCTCGGCGGCTCCATCGAGGTCATGGGTCACATGCTCTCCATCGCCGTCGTCGCGACGCTCTACGGCGTGCTGGTCGCCAACGCCGTCGCCGGCCCCGTCGGCGACAAGCTCGCCCTGCGCTCCGCCGAGGAACTCCTCAGCAAGGAGATGATCATGCAGGGGCTCCTCTCCATCCAGGCCGGCGACAACCCCCGCGTCACCATGGACCGCATGCTCGCCTTCATCCCGCAGTCCCGGCGCGAGGCCCTCCGCCCCGCGGCGTGACCCCGTCGACCTGACCACGCACGGAGCGAGCGATCATGGCCGACGACCACGGACACGCCGACGAGCACGGCAAGAAGAAAAAGGGCCACGCCAAGGGCCACGGCGGCGGCGATCACGGCGGCGGCCACCACGAGGAGGGCGTCCCCGAGTGGGTCGTCTCCTTCGCCGACAACGTCATGCTCATGATGGGCTTCTTCGTGATCATGCTCGCCATGAACATGAACCCCAAGAAGGGCGGCGAGGGCGAGGAGAACCGCGACGGCGCCTCCAACAACGCCGTCGACAACCCCGCCGTTGTCGACATGGCCATCGAGGTCCGCAACGCCTTCAACAACCCCGTCAAGATGGACTCCATGAAGCCCGCGGACCAGCCCCTCATCCGGCGCATCCGCGAGAAGACCAGCGCCGGCCGCTCCTCCGACAAGGCCCCCGAGGGCAACAAGGACTCCGTCCAGTCCATCCGCGCCTCCGACTTCTACTCCCCCGCCGGGTCCGTCTCGTTCGCCGACGGGTCGGACGACCTCAGCGGCGCCGGGCGCAAGACGTGCCTCCAGATCGCCGACGCCGTGCGCGGGCCCAACTTCGTCATCGAGGTCCGCGGGCACGTCTCCGCGATGGAGTCCAAGGGCGACCAGACCGCGGCGCGCCTCCTCTCGTACCGGCGCGCGCTTAGCGTGGCGCGTGCGCTCTCCGACGCGAAGATCCCGTGGGAACGAATGCGCCTCGTCGCCATCGGCGACTCCGACCGCGTCACGCCGCTGGCGTACGACCTCAAGGCCCACCGGTCCAACCAGCGCGTCGAGGTGCTGGTGACAAAAGAAGTCGTGCAGGACGACCCGCACCTCCGCGAGCAGAGCCCCACGACGGACGAGAGCGAGGCCCCCGATGCGCCCGGCGCCCCGGCCGCCGCCGGCGCAGACCACGAGGGCGCGGAGTAGGCGCACGGTTCGAGGCGATCGCGCGCGACGCGGCCGGGACGGGCCTCAACTCGCGTCCGCTAACCACGATTCCAGCGCCTGTTTCCCCCTCCGTTCTGGCCACGCGCCGTTCCACGGCTAGACTTTGCCGTTCCCGGCCACCGGCGCCGCGCGCGCACATGCGGCGCCCCGCTTGCACAGCGGAGGAGAGTCAGCCATCAAGCCGCGCACAGATTTCGTTCACACAGGTTCCCGCGCCCGGCGCTCTCGAGTGTGATTGCACGCCGTAGCCATGGGCGCAAGCCTCGGCCACGCGACTGTCGCAAGCGCGGGCGCCGGAGCGCCGCCCAGTTACGGCCACGACTTCGTCACCGTGGGCGCGCCCGGCAACCGCGCCGCGCTCGAATCCGAGCGCTACTACGGCAGCGCCGTTTCGGGCTTCCCCAACTTGGGGCAAGTCAATCAGTCATTCCGCATCAGCCGCACTGAGACCACGGTCACGCAGTGGTTCGATTTCGTCCGCGCCGCCTGGCCGGTGGCGATGCAGCAGGGCTACAGCAACAACGACCCTCGCTTCACTGGCGGCCACATCTATACGGATTCGGCGCAGAGCAACCCCAACGCAATCTGGCGCATCACGCCCGGCACGCAGAGCCTCGCGACGCCGATGTCGTTCCGTTTCGCGACGTGGTACTGCAACTGGCTGCAGGCGGGCAAACCGATGACCGGCGTCACGCTGGCCACGCTCACCAGCGGCGCGTACGACGCCAACCTCGAGCGTCAGGCGGGCGCGCAGTTCTGGATCCCCTCCCTCGACGAGTGGACCAAGGCCGTCTACTACGACCCCAACCGCTACGGCGTGGGCCAAGAGGGTTACTGGCTCTACCCCGGCATGAGCCAGGTCCCGCTTGTCGGCGGTCCCCCCGGCTCGCCCGGCGCGCAGACCAGCGCGGGCAACTGGCTGCCGGGCGGCCAACTGCCGCCCGATGTTGGCTCGTACCCGGGAGTGCAGAGCCCTTGGGGGCTGCTGGATACGTCGGGTGGAACGAGGGAATACACGGACTCCAAGTTTCAGGGATTCGACAACTTGCGATATCTGCGTGGCGAAGCTCTGGCGGGCGGTTCGGACATGCCGTTTGATCGGATCGATTTCTTCTTTGGTGGCGGATTGATCGACGGGGCTGGTTCGGGCTTTCGGATCGCATCAGTCGTTCCCGGGCCCGCGTCACTCGCTGGGTTTCTCGGACTCGTCTTCTCACTTCGAGGAGGAAGGAGGCGCAACTTGAACTAGCGACAACGTGCTGAGCGCCAAACAACCCTCGGTGTGTGAGGGGCAAGGGACCATCGTGTTCCTTCAGTAAACGCACCCTTCCGTAAAGGGCATGAATCATGCAGTTCACAAACCTGTTCGCAGGTTGCGCTGTCGGTCTGTCCGTGCTTGCCGGTTCGGCTAGCGCGACCCCGACGTGCGTGGCCCGAGCTCGACTTCCCGTGCGTGACGCGCCGTCGACGCCGTGAGCGCACCCATAGCCTCGCTTGGGCGACGCCGCCACACAAACGACGGCAGAGACGGAGTAGAAACAGAAGCGGTGGAGCCCTCTCCTGCGCCTCTCCCGCGCGACGCGGGAGAGGGAGCGTCGCTCGCATCATGAGCGTCGTTTCCGCCACGAAATCTTGTCCCCACGATCGAGCGCGCGCCCGCCCACCGCCGCGTCACTCGCCATTTGCCGAGACGACCGACCACGCAGCGGCCGACCGAAACGCCGCGGTCGCTCCCTCTCCCGCAACGCGGGAGAGGCGCAGGAGAGGGCTCCACCCCTATCTCCACTCCGCGCCTCGATCATCCGACGCGCCCCGACTCGCGCATCTCCTGATCTCCGCGCCGCCGCGGCGCCCCTCACAAACTCAGCACGAGCGCCGCCGCGAAGGCCAGCAGCACTCCGACCGCGACCAGCCCCTTCTTCCACGCGGGCATGCCCACGCCCTCCCAGCGCCCCTCGATCTCGTCGAAGGCCTCGTCGTCGTGGTCGCTCTCGAAGTCCGACTCGTCGCCCCCGCCGCCGAACCGGGCCATGTCGGCAGCGCTGGGCGCCTCGTGGTCCGCCACGTCGTCGTGCTCGTCGTCGCCGCCGATGGTTCGGGCGCCCTTGGCCATGGGTGAAATGTAGAGGATCGGCCCGGCGCGCGGGCAGCGAAGAGCCGCTCAGCCGGCCTGGTGCGCCGGCGCGGGCGTGCCGTCCTTGATCTTCTCTCGTTTCACCTGCGCCGTAGGCGCCTCGCCCGGGGCGCCCGGCGGCCCGCCGATGGAGAACAACCACTGCTCGTCCTCCACGCGCGCCTGCAGGTGCACGGGGCGGCCCCACATGAGGCGCAGGTTGCGCAGCGCCTCGAGCCCCTTGGCGACCTCGACCTCGGCGCCCGTCCAGCGGTGGGCGAGGTACAGCTCGCCCCGGTTGAGGTAGTTCCCGTCCACGACGTACAGGAAGGGCTGGCCCGCGTTCGTGATGCGCTGCAGCAGCGCCTGCTTGACCTGCCCGAAGTCGCGGCTGGCCACGCGCGTCTGGCCCGTGCCCGGGTCCACCTTGGCGCGGAAGAGCTTGTGCCGGTCGCAGAACTCCTCGGTCAGGAACTCGTCGATGAACGAGACGTCGTTGTAGACGCGGCGCACCTCGAAGATCTTCTCCCGCCCCTTGCGCGAGCGGTCGTCGAACGCGTGGCGGGCGCCGATGGTCTCGAGGCGCTCCCACGCCGGGCCGTGCTGGCCCGTGTCCCAGCGCTTCTCGATGTCGCGGAAGAGTTCGAGCCCGATCTTGTACGGGTTGAAGCCG
This sequence comes from uncultured Phycisphaeraceae bacterium, assembly GCA_964453125.1. GTDB lineage: Bacteria > Planctomycetota > Phycisphaerae > Phycisphaerales > UBA1924 > CAYVSR01. The sequence goes on from CAYVSR010000041.1 coordinate 9,929, forward strand.
CCCGGGGGCGTGTGCACCACGCCGGCGTGCTTGTCCGCGTAGTCCACGATCTCGGTCGCGTCGGCGAAGTGGCGCGTCATGAGGTGCGCGTGCCAGTACGACGCCCACCCCTCGTTCATGATCTTCGTCATGCCCTGGGGCGCGAAGTAGTACGCCTCGTCTCGAATGATGCTCAGCACGTCGTGCTGCCAAGGCGCCAGCGGCGCGTGCTGCAGCAGGAACAGCAGCACGTCGCGCGTCGGGCGCTTGGGGAACTTGCCACGGTCCGCCCGCGCCTTGGCCTCGCGCTCCTTCCGCTGCGCCGCCAGCGCCTCGGGCGGGTTGATGAACGGGTCCATGTACGACTTGGCCCGGTACCGGTCCGGCTCCGCGTCCGCCGCGGTTCGGCGCGGGTTGCGGTCCTCCCCGCGCGACGACTCGCCCCCCGGCGCCGGCTCGTCCGCCTCGTCGCGGCGGACGAACATCGAGTGCGGATCGATCAAATGCTCGAGCGAGAGGCACGCGTCGAGGAACCGCTCGACCGTCTCGGCGCCCTGCGCCTCGATGTGGCGGCGAACGCGCGTGGCGTGGTTGGCCATGCGGTCCATCATCTTGCGGTCCGTCTTCGAGAACCAGAGGTTGTTCTTGAAGAAGTCCGCGTGGCCGTACACGTGGGCCATCACCAGTTTCTGATCGACGACCGCGTTGCTCTCCTGCAGGTAGGCGTAGCACGGGTCGTTGTTGATCACCATCTCGTAGATGCGCCCCAGGCCGTACGCGTCGCGCTTGCGCATCGACTCGTACTCCATCCCCCAGCGCCAGTGCGGGTAGCGCACGGGGAACCCGCCGTACGCCGCCAACTGGTTCATGGTGTCGAAGTCCACCACCTCGAACACGACCTCGAAGAAATCGAGCCCGTACGCGATGGACTTGGCCTTGATGGCCTCCATGTGCGCCCGGAGGTCCGGCGGCAGGTTGGTCGAGACGCGCGTGCCCATGCGTGGTGGAACTATCGGCGTTCCGAGAGTTCATACGCAGAAGAACGCCCCGCGGATCGGGACCCTCGGCGTCGGACGGCCCCTCAGCCCGTCACCACCACGCGCACCTTCCGCACCGGCGCGCTGCACAGGCCGATCAGCGCCCGCTCCGCCCCGGCGCGCAGGGCGCGGTCCAGTTCGAACCTGGTGGCCGAATCGGGCGTGGAGACCGTCAGCACGCCCCGCGCCAGCCCCACGATCGCGGTGCGGTCGATCAGGTCCGACGGGCACGCCGCGGCCCACGCGTCGCCCGCGTTGCCCAGGCGGCGCCGGTCGCGGGTCGCGTCGCGCGCGGCCTGCGCGAAGATCTCGCCCATCGGCGCCGTGCGAGTCCCGCGCGCCTCCACCACCCGGTTGGCGCGCAGCCGATCGAGCGCCGCGGCGGCGCGGCTCGCGCCCGGCGCTGGCTCGGGTCGTCTTGGCTTGGGCGCGGGAACTGGCACGCGCGCGATGCTACCGCGCCCCCGTCACC
>CAYVSR010000042.1:0-11377 GCA_964453125.1 uncultured Phycisphaeraceae bacterium
GCCCGAGCGGGTCTGTGCCCTGCGAGCGGAAGCACACGGCGATCGCCTTGCCGGTCTCGGAGAGGCCCTCGCGCGTCAACGAATCAGACGCGGCGTCGACCGGGAACGTGCCGACGCGCAGATTGGCGCCGGTGAGCGCTGTGAGCGTCTCGCCGTTCTGGCCGCCCTTGAGCACGGCGTGGAGGGTGGCGGTGGAGTGATGCCAGAAGAAGACGGTGTTGGTGGAGGAGAGGAGCACTGGGCCGTCGGGGATGCCGTCGGGCGGGACGGTGACGTCGCGGTTCTCGGCGAACTGCTCGGTGATGGCGGTGAAGGCGACGTTGCCGTCGTCGTCGATCGCGACGCCCGAGAAGGGCACAAGCACGTTGGTGGCGGGCGCGTTCGGGGTGACGCCGGTGTTCCAGAACGTGTTGACGACGTTGGTCTGGACCGTGTCCTGGCCGGCGGTGGCGATGACGCGCGGCTGCGAGGAGCCGGTGATGCGGCAGTTGGCGCCGCGGATCGGGTTCCAGAGCAGCACGTCGTAGCCGGTGAGGGAGCCGGATCGGTTCTCGCGGATGGCGACGACCTGGCCCTTGGCGTTGATGTCGAACATGCCGCCGGTCACGGGGCCGGTGCCGCCGCCGGTGGCCTGGGTGGAGACGAAGCGGAAGGAGTTGTCGCCGGTGGCGAGGGAGTTGTCGCCGTCGGCGTCGATGAAGGCGTATCCGTCGGAGAAGCCGTTGGCGTCGGCGCGATCGACGACGAGGTACTGGGGACGGGCCGAGCCGCCCGAGAAGGGCGTGCCGCTGGCGGGGCTGAAGCCGACGCCGAAGCAGGCGTAGACCTCGCCGGCGGGCACGCAGTCGGAGGCGAGGCGCTCGACGGCGGGCTGGGTCTGGCGGACGTCCGTCGCCGCGGACCCGGGGAGGAGCGGGCAGTTGAGCTGCGTCCAGACGGCGAAGGGCGTGGTGGGGTTGTTGTTGCCGTCGACGTAGACCGCCGTGCCGACGGGGCACGCGCCGGTGCCGCCGTCGAACATGGTCGAGCCGGTGTACAGCGCGGACCCGAGGCGGTCGGCCGCGGAGACGCCGAGGAACACCGAGCCCCCCGCGGTCGCGTCAATACCGGGAGCGAGGGGGTCGAACACGCGGCTCGTGCCGGTGTTGGCGGGCGCGGCGGTGCTGACGTTGAAGGGCAGGGCCTGATACTCGTGGTTGTTCTGCACGCCGCCCGAGAAGTTGGCGCGCCACACGAGCGTGCCATCGGTGATGAGCGAGTCGATGCTGTTGGAGCGGGCGTTGGTGCCCTCGGAGATGAAGACGTTGTTGGACTGACCGGTGGCCCAGTCGGCGTCTTTCGTGCCCAGCGCGGCGACGACGCGGACGGTGCCGGCCGGGGGCGGGTTGCCGGTGAACGTGGTGACGGCGCTGATGGGCCGGCCGCTGGCGCTGTCCATCTCGACCGCGGCGGAGTTCATGTTCGAGTTCGCGTTGTCGAGGAGCCACGGCACCCAGACCTTCACGCCGCTGAACGCGGCGCCGGCGCCGCGAACGAGCGAGGCGCTCTTGGTGGTCTCGTACCGGCCCGCCTGACCGGTGGGGTCGTAGTTGGCGGCCGTGGCGGCGGCGCCGCAAGCGATGGCGAGGGCGATGGCGCTCAGGTGGGTGCGCGAGGGCTGCTGCGTCATCTCGTTCTCTCCGTGGTCGGGGTGGGTCGTGCGGCCCGGGTCGGCCGGGCGGGGAAAGGCGTCAGGGGATGAGTTCGTTGGGGCGGATGCCGAAGTTCAGCGACTCGGGCTCAAGAGAGCCCGCGGCGCCCAGGCGTGAGCCGCTGGGGTACCAGAGTTTCGGGTCGCGCGAGTCGCGTTCGGTGATTGCGGAGACGTGGCCGTCCCAGAAGGCGGCGTTGATCTTCGCCTTGTGGCGGTAGGTCAGCGCGATGTTTCGCTTGCGCGGCAGGTCGTACTGCGAGCCGTAGGAGCGCTCCTGCCGGAAGACGCCGCCGCTGGAGGTGAAGGCGCCGAACTGCGAGGGGAGGACGGAGACGTCAACGTCGGTGTTGCCGACGCCGGCGTTGAGGTAGCGGAAACCGTCGGCGTGGGCGAGCTTCATGGCGGGCTCGCCGATGCGCGGGAGCATGGGGTTGTACGAGGCGGGTGGGCTGGCGGTCTGGCGGTAGGCCGAGGGGTAGGCGTGCGAGAGGATGCGTTCTTCGCCGAGATTGCCGGTCTCGACGTTGTCGCGGTGCCCGCCGTACTGCCACACCACGGGCATGAGGTACGAGGGTGCGAAGGGCTGCTCGGCGCCGTTGTTGACGTACTGGATGGCCTCCTGCACGCCGGGGTCGCTGGCGCCGCCGAACAGGGGGACCTGGAGGTTCTGCACGGGGCAGCGGTAGTCGCGCATGATGGACCAGAAGCGGTCGACACGCTGGGCGCCCAGATCGTCGCCCATGACGGGCGAGATCCAGTCGAAGGGCTGGGTGGGAGAGCTGCCGAGGCGAGAGGCGAACTGCACGGCGTCACCGGGGCGGGTGTTGGAGAGCGCGAGGCCGGTGGTGTTGATGCCGGGGATGGCGTCCTGACTGGAGTTCGACCACCCGAGGATGTTCTGGATGAGGCCGCGCTGCATCGCCGCGCACGACATCGACTTCGCTTCCTTGAGGGCGCCGCCCAGCGAGGGGAGCAGGATGCCGATGAGCAGGGAAATGATGGAGACAACGACGAGCAGTTCGATGAGAGTGAACGCGTGCCGGCGCCGTGCGCTGGGCGGTCGTCGGCGTGTCGTGCTCGTGTGCATCGGCGGCGCTTCCTGCGGGCTGGGGCTTGTCAGTCCTTGACGGGGGCGAGCACCCGGAACGTGGCGAGGTCGACCTTGAGCTGCTTGTTGGCGCCGAACTCGCGCTTGAGGAGGTCGCGATAGCGGTCGTCGGGCACGATGGCGAAGGCGCCGTCCTCTTCCTTCTGGACGGGGTAGAGCGAGAGGGCGCCGTCGGCGTTCGGGGCAGGGAAAACCTTCACGGCCTTGAGGGAGAGCTTGCGCGTCTCGCCCGAGAGGACGTCGCACACGTACACGGAGGTGGCGACGGGCGATGAGGAGGCGAACAGCGCGCGATAGACACCGAAGGCGAGCGCCAGCGGGCCGAGCACGATGATGGCGATCTTCAGAGCCTTCATGCGGGACTGGGAGGAAACCGCTCACGCCCTGCAGCGGCGCCGCGACAAAGGGGATGGGGCGGCGTTCGGGACTTGTCGGGAAGACGAGCGAGCGACAGGATACCCGATCGGGGCGCAAAGTCGAGGGTCGCGGCGCGGGCACGCCGCACCATTTCCGCCCGGAAGACGCCCAATCTGTGAGGAACCGGCGAAGATCGACAGGCCGCCTCGCGCGGCGCCCGACCGATGGGGCCCGACCGGCGCATCGGGGGGTGCGCCGGGTAGCATCGGCGGGCATGCAATGGTCGCGTCTGGCGGCGCTGGCGGTGGTTCTGGCGGGGTTGCTGACGGCCCCGTTCGTCGTGCGCGCCCGGGCAGACGCCCGAGCCGGCGCTCGCCCCGGGGGCGCGGGCGAGGGTTCGGCGCCGCTCGAGAGGCTGGTCGTCCTGACCCCGCACAACGAGCAGATTCGTCATGAGTTCGGGGCTGCGTTCTCGGACTACTGCCGCGAGGCGCTGGGCCGGCGCGTCGAGGTGGACTGGCGGGCGCCGGGGGGCACGACGGAGATCCGACGCCTGCTCGAGGCGCAGTTCACGCGCGCGATCAAGACGGGGTTGATCACTCCCGACGGGCGTTGCGAGGCGGGCGTGCTGGCGTACGACATCCTGTTCGGGGGCGGGGCGTACGAGCACGAGGTGGTCAAGCGTGGCGTCTCGGCCCAGGCGGGCGGCGCGACGGTGCGCGTGTCCATGAGCGTGCCGGCGCCCTTCGCGCAGGAGCGCCTCGACGCGTGGTTCGGGCCCAACTCGATCGGGCCCGGGCGCATCTACGACCCGGAGAAGCAGTGGCTCGGGTCGGCGCTCACGGCGTTCGGCATCGGGTTCAACCGCGACACGCTGGCTCGCCTCGGGCTGCCCGAGCCGCGCGCGTGGTCCGATCTGTGCGACCACCGTTACGCCGGCTGGCTCGCCATGACGGACCCGCGCCAGAGCGGGAGCGTGGCGACGACGTACGACGCGATCCTGAACAACTACGGCTGGGAGAAGGGCTGGCGCACGCTGCGCGCCATGAGCGCCAACGCCAGGTTCTTCGCGGCCAGTTCCCTCAAGCCCCCCATCGAGATCAGCCGCGGTGAGGCGGGCGCGGGGCCGGTGCTCGATTTCTACGGCAGGTACCAGACGCACGCGCTGGCCGGCGGGGGCGACGGCGCGGCGCGCCTCGGCTACATCGACCCGCCCGGCGAGGTATTCATCGACTCCGACCCCATCTCGATCCTGCGCGGCGGGCCGAGCCCCGAACTGGCGGCGCTCTTCGTCGAGTTCGTGCTCAGCGAAGAGGGGCAGGCGCTGTGGCAGCTACCGCTGCGCTCGACCGGCGATACGCCCGCGCGGGACGGCGCGGGGCGGGCGCTGCGCGGGCCCGAGCGCTACGAGCTGCACCGCATGCCGGTGCGCCGCGTGATGTACGAGTCGCACTCGGCGCTGTTCCTCGACAAGGGGCTGGACCCGTACCACGAGGCGTCCATGGCGCCGCTGCGCGGCTGGCGCTTTCTCATCGACAAGGTGATGGCCTGCTTCGCGATGGACATCCACGACGAGATGCGCGAGGCGTGGGCCGCGATCGGCGAGGCGCGGGCGAAGGGCGACGGGGCGCGAGCGGCGGCGATGGAGGCGGAGTTCTACGCGATGCCCCCCCACGGCCTCGCGGACGGGTCGGTGGTCGCGTTCGCGGAGGCGAATTTCGCCGCGATCCGCGACGACTGGCGGGACGCGCGGCGCGAGCCGGAGATCCGCATGGCGTACACGCGGTTCTTCCGCGAGCGGTACGCGGCAGTGGCTCGCATGCGCCAGCCGTAGCCGAGTCCCGCGCCGTTCAGCGCTCGCAGGTCGTGCCGAAGTTCGACAGCACGATGTTGAGGTCGATGAAGTCGGTGGCGCCGTCGTTGTTCACGTCGCCGGGGTATTCGCCGGGCGGGCCGAGGAATCCGAACGTGCCCAGCACGTGGTTGAGATCATTGAACTGGACCTTGCGGTCGCCGTCCGCGTCGCCGGGGCAGTGCGTGGCGTAGCGGGTGAAACGAGCGCCGCAACTCGCGCCGACCGCCTCGTTGGTCGTCCCGTCGCTCTCCACCGTCGCGAGCAGTTCGACCGAGAACGTGTACTCGCCGGGGGTCAGCGTCATGGCGTCGAGGTAGTTGTACTCGTCGATCGCTTCGATGGAGCGCAGCACCGTCCCGTCGCGCTCCAGCAGGAACCGGATGGACGCCGCTCCCGCCGTCTGCGGGTTGTAGACGCCGAAGTGGAACCCAAGCGACCAGTACTCCGGCTCGTCCACGCGGAACGAGGCGATCATGAACGACCGCCCTTCCGCGCTCGCGATTGACGGCGCGATCGCGTCGGCCGCCGCTTCCACCCGCGTGAAATGGTTGATGTAATCGCCTGAGATCTCGGAGCTCTCCTGCGCCACGGCGCACTGGCCGACGGCGTCGATCGCCTCGGCATACGAATAGATCTCGAGCGTCACGATGCCGGGGTCGATGGACTGATCCATCCGCGGGTCGGTCACGCCGCTCACGCCGTCGGACGCGGAGGCGTTCGATTCGACGACGCGGTTCTGGGCGAGCAGCGTGGCCGCGGACGCGCCGCCCAGACACGCGCCGGTCGCAACCGACACCGCGGCGCACAACATCGTCCCGTTCGATCGCATGGCTCTCTCCTTGGGCGACGGGCTCGTCGCGGCGCCGGAACCGCCGCGCCAGTCTACGCGGGCGCGCGAGCGATTCAAGCGAGTCGGGCCGGATTGGGGCGAGATTCGGCCGTCTCTCTGCGCGTCGCGGGCGCCTCAGCAGGCCTTGCCGTAGTCCGAGAGCACGGTGTTCAGGTCCTCGAAATCGACGTCGCCGTCGTCGTCGAGATCGCCGGTGAACGAGCCCGGGGCGCCGCTCTGCCCGTACTGCGAGAGCACGACGTTGAGGTCAAGAAAGTCCACCACGCCGTCGCCGTTCGCGTCGCCGGCGCACGCGACCTGCGAGCGTTCGAACGAGAACGAGAGCGTGAGGCCGGTGGTCCCGGGTCCGGTGTCGGAGTCCATGACAGACGAGAGACGCACGTCGATCTCGTACCGGCCGGGGCTGAGCACGAGGGTGTCGCTGAGGGTGAACGAGCCCTGCGAGGTGTCGAGTTCTCGCAGGACGCTCAACCCCCGCGCGAGGCGCACCGAGCCCTCGCTGGCGCTGAGCGCGCCGTTGACGCTCGCGTTCGCCTGAATGGTCCAAGTCTCGCTCTGCGCCACGTCGAGCGTCACGGTCATGCGGGTCGAGCCCTCGGCGCGCCCCGAGGCGGGCGGGGCGACTTCGACGGTGGCGTGGGAGGACGCGGCGAGCGTCAGCAGGCCGGTCAGCACGTTTGACTGTTGCGAGGCGCCGCCGGTGGCGATCAGGCCCGCGAAGTCGATGTGCGATTCGATGGATTCGTCGTACGAGCCGGACTGCGAGTGCGTGGTGGACTGCGGGAACTCGATGGTCTCCACGTCGTCGGAGACGCGCGCGTACGCGTTAAGGACGCGCACGTGGCTGACGAGCGTGGCGCCCGGCGCGGCGGCCGCGCCGAGGAGGCACCCGACGACGCCGGCGAAGATGGGACGGTTGCGCACAGCCTTGCTCCCTTCGCTCAGCACGTCGTGCCGTAGTTCGAGAGCACGATGTTGAGGTCGACGAAGTCAACCGTGCCGCTCGAGTCGAGGTCGCCCAGCAGCGAGCCCGCCGGGCCGGTCATGGCGTAGTCGGAGAGGACGATGTCGAGGTCGGTGAAGTCGACGCTGCCGTCGCCGTTGGCGTCGCCGGCGCAGGGGGCGGTGGGCGCGCGGTCCATGGTGGCGGAGAGGGTGGCGCTGCCGTTGGCGATGCCCGAGCCGGCCGTTCCCTGCAGGGACGCGTCGCACCGGGCCTCGAGCCGGTACGTGCCGGGGGTGAGCGCGAAAGCGCGGTGGAGTGAGAACGCGCCGAGCGCGGTGTCCACCTCGAAGATCACGACAGAGCCGCGGGTCAGGCGCATCGACGTGTCGCCCGCGCGCACGCCGCTGTTCGTCGCCGCGGCATCCACGCGCCACCCCTCCGTGGCGCCGACGCTGAAGACCAGCACGAACGAGGTTGAGGCGGAGGCGGAGCCGCTTGCGCCGGCGTCGAGGCTGAGGCCGGCGAAGGCGGTGGTGTCGAGGCTCATCGAGTCGGAGTCGAACGCCGAGGATTGGTACGACTCGCCCGAGGCGGTGTCTGTCTGGATCTGCGCGAACGACTCGAGCGACTCGGTGTACTGCCCGGCGGCGGTGGTCGAGGCGGACATCGGGTCGCTGATCGTCTGGGCGCCGAGGCTGACGGTAGCGCTCGACAGGAGGGAGCGCGAATGGCTGACGATCGTGGCGCAGTGCGAGGCGGGCGCGAGAAGCGCCGACAGCAGCGCCGCGGCGCCGTCACGCGCGGTCCAACGGATGAGCGTTTGTTTCCGCATGTCGCCGACCTCCTGGGACGCCCGGTGCGCCCTCACGAGGAGATGGCGGCCCGCGCGTGAAGCGCCGGGGTGCGTCGGGGCGAGAAATGATTCATCCCGCGCGCGGCCACCCCCCGCCCGGGGCGGGGACGACCGACCCTCAGCACGTCGTGCCGAACGAAGAGAGCACGGTGTTGAGGTCCGTGAAGTCGCAGTCGCCGTCGAAGTCGACGTCGCCGACCAGGCCGGGCGCGACGGCGCCGAAATCGGAGAGCACGTGGTTCAGGTCGAGGAAATCGACGAGCAGGTCGCCGTTGGCGTCGCCGGAGCACGGGGGAGACTGGCGGATGAACGAGAAGGCGAGCGAGGCGCCGGTCTGGTCGGAGCCGGCGGCGCCCTGGCTGTCGAGCGTGGCGGACACGTTGATGTCGAGCACGTAATGCCCGGGGTCGAGCGCGATGGTCTCGTGCGCCGAGGTCCAGCCCAGCGAGGTGCTGAACTCGCGCAGGATCGCGCCGTCGACGGTGAGCGACACGAAGACGACGCTGCCGAAGGAGGCGCCGGTGATGGCCGCGTCCGCGTCGAGCGCCCATGACTCGTCCTGCGTCAGGTCGAACGTGACTCGCAGGCGCGACTCGCCGTCAGCACGGGCGAACGCGGGGGTGAGGGCGCCGGCCATCGCGAAGACCGTCGAGTTCATCGTGACTCGCTGGGCGCGGACGACGGACGTCTGATCGGCGGTTCCCGTCGCGGTCGCGACGCCGACCGCGGCGTGCGAATCGGCGGACTCGCCGAACGCGCCCGGCAGGGTGGAAACGAACGAAACGGGGTCCTCCACGACCATCGCGCCGTCGCTGGCGAGCGCGAAGGACTCCGCCGCACGGGACTGGCTGACGAGGGTGGCGCCGGACGCGCCGGCCTGCGCGAACGCCGCGGCGCACGCGCACGCGGCTGTCGCCGATTTATCGAGTCCCTTGGGCATGCCGTCCGTTCTCTCACCACCCGGGAGCGTGCTCGCGCCGCCCGACGCACCCATCGTACTCGGCCCGGTCGCCGGCTCAAGGGGATCGCGTCCATTCTGCGCCCGGGGTTGTCCGTCGTCATGCCCTGAACACGCGCCCGAGCGAGCGCCCGAGCAGCAGCGAGACCCCCACCAGCGTCGTTCCCAGCAGCGCCATGCCCCAGACGCCCAGCGCGCTGGCCACGCCCTGGCCGTCGCCCAGGCGCTCGGAGAACGCGTACAGCGCCTTCGTCAGCGGGTAGTGGCGCTCCTGCTGGGCGAGGATCATCGAGTCGGAGACCTCGAGCGCCGCGAACGAGAAGGCCAGCAGCCCGCCCGCCAGCAGGTTTGCGGCGATCAGCGGCACGACCACGCGCCGCAGGGCCCCGAGCGCCGTCGCCCCGAACACCCGCGCCGCCTCTTCGATGTCGTGCGAGACCTGCTCGAGCCCGGCGCTCGCGGCGCGCACGACGTAGGGCAGGCGGCGCACCGCGTAGGCGATGATCAGCAGCGGGAAGGGATTGGGCGCCGACCCCACCACGTCGATCACGCCCTCGAGCGGGTCGCCCTTCCCGAACGGCCAGCGCAGCGACATCGCCACGTACCCGAAGGCTATGACCAGGCCCGGCGCCGCGAGGGGCAGCATGGCCAGCGCGTCGAGCGCCCAGCGCCCGCGGAGGCGCGTGCGCGTGACCAGCGCGGCGATCGTGAGTCCCAGCACGACGTCGATCGCGGCGGCGGCGGCGGCGAGCACGATGGAGTTGCGGATCGAACCAAAGGCCAGCGGGTGCGAGAGCGCGTTGGCGAAGTTCGCCGTCGTCGCGTCGCGGGGCAGGACGGATTCGTACCACGAGCCCGGCGGCGCCAGCGCCGTGGCCACCACGCCCAGGTGCGGCACGACGGCGACGAACGTGACCAGCCCGAACGCGCCCGACGCGATCGCGCCGGCCAGGGGCGAGAGGCGCGCATCGCCCGAAGACGTCGCGGCACGCCCGCCCGACGCGTGCCCGGGCCTGCCCAGCACGGTCTTGAAGGACAGATAGAAGAGCGCCGTGAAGCCCAGCATGACGGCGGTCAGGGCGTAGGGCTCGGCGGAGGCGTCCATCTTCTTGACGCCGTTGTAGATCTGCACCGCGGTGACGTCGTAGTAGTCGAACACCAGGGGCGTGCCCAGTTCGGTGAAGGCCCAGATGAACACGATCGCGGCGCCGGCGAACACGCCCGGGCGGACCAGCGGCATGGTGATGCGCGCCAGGCGACGCAGGGGCGAGGCGCCGAAGATGCGCGCGGCCTCGTCCATCGCGGGGTTCAGGTTCGCCAGCGTCGCGGTCAGGTTGAGATAGGTGATGGGGTAGAGGTGCAGGGCGAGCGCCACCACCACGCCCCACAGCCGATACGAGCCGAGGGGGTCCCAGTCCGTCCCCAGCAGCGCGTTGATGGCCCCGGCTCGTCCCACCACCGCTTTGAGACCGATGGCCCCGACGAACGGGGGCAGGATCAGCGGCGCGAGCACCAGCGCGTTCCACGTCCCCTTGAGCGGGTACGCGAAGCGCACGGAGAGCAGCGCGAGGGGGAACGAGATGACGAGGCACAGGGCTGTCGTGGCGCCCGCGATGATGGCGGCGTTGGCGAGGCCCTGGCGCGAGACGGGGTCGCGGAAGACGAGGGCGAGGTGGCGGAGCGTCCAGCCGGTGGTGGTGGAGACGTCGTCCGCGAGCGCCGCGCGCAGCGAGAGGCCGATGGGGTAGAGCAGAAAGGCCCCGAGGAGCGCGAGGACGGCCCAGAAGGCCACGCGCTGGAGAGGGGTGGAACGGCTCATGCGGGGGCGGAGGCTACCGCGCCCCACCCCCCCACCGGGCGCCGCCCCCGGCGGCGCGCTAGCACGTGACGCCGAAGTTCGACAGCACGATGTTGAGGTCGACGAAGTCGCAATCTCCGTCGTCGTCGACGTCGCCGGTCAAGCCGGGGGCGGTCATGCCGAAGTCGGAGAGGACGAAGTTGAGGTCGATGAAGTCCACGACCCCGTCGCCGTTGGCGTCGCCGGGGCAGTCGGTCGCGACAAGCACGGAGGCGACCATCGAGGCGGTGGCGCCGGCGCCGCCGAGCGACGGGACGCTGAACGTGGCGGAGAGCTCGATGCGGACCTCGTAGTCGCCGGCGGGGAAGAGCTCGTTCACGTCGAGGGGAGGCAGGCCGGCGAGGGCGTCGTACTCGTAGATCGGAGCGCCGTTGCGCAGCAGGGAGAAGTGCGCGATCGCGCCGCCGTTGGAGCCGTCGGTCGTGCCGGGGGCGGCGTGGATGAGGAGGCGCTGCGGCGCATCGAGCCGGAAAGCGGTGACCAGCGTGCTGGCGGCGTCGCCGGAGACCCTCGAGTCGGGGTCCTCGCTGTAGCCGGAGGCGGAGACGTCTCCGGTGAACTCGATCCCCTGCCCGCTGACATCCGAGATCTGGAAGGCTTGGGCGGCGGAGACAGCGAACATCGCCTCCGCGTCGGCGAAGACGCTGCCGGTCCACTCCCCGGGGGCGATCGCGGCGTCGTCCGCCGCTTCCTCGTCGTGCTGCATGGCGACGGGATTGTCCGCCAGCGCGAACGCGTGGACAGACCTGGCGTCTCCCAGGATCACGAGCCCGGCCATGGCCTGGGCGCCCAACGACGCCGCGAACGCGGCAACACACGCACGGATCATCATGTTCGGCCTCCTCGCTTGTCCCGGTGGTCCTAGCGCCAAGGTACGGGCGGGCGGGCGTGGTTCAAGG
>CAYVSR010000043.1:0-9939 GCA_964453125.1 uncultured Phycisphaeraceae bacterium
AGGTCGGAGTGTCCTTCCACTAAGGGACGAGAGGACCTCGTTGTGCGCACGGATCTGGTCGTTTTGGATGGGGTTGTGCGCGCGTGGGTATGGGAAGTGGCTTGGGGAGCGGGGAGTTGGGGGATCAGATTATTTTCGGGAGCGCGGAATTTGGGATGTGGGGAGGGCGCGCTGCGCGCGCACAAAGCGTGTTGCAGGGGCGAGGCGTTGTAGTTGGGGGAGCGATGCAGTAACCCTCACCCGGCCTCTCCCATCCGAGGCGGATGGGAGAGGTGGCAGGAAGGTCGGACGTGTACGCAGGTGGTTGCGCGCGCGGTGGTGATTGGCGTCTGAGGGGAGTGAGGAGAGCGGAGCGAAGCCAGTAGCCCTCACCCTGCCCTCTCCCATCCGAAGCGGATGGGAGAGGTGGCGGAGGGGCGCTTGCTGCGCCTGCGTGCGTGGTTCGATGAGACGTCGCGCTCGGTTCGTCGAGGGTTCGTGACGGGGTCGGCGCTCCCTCTCTCGCGCCGCGCGGGAGAGGCGCAGGTGAGGGCTCCACCGCTTCCGCGACTACACCATCTATGCCGGAGCTCCGCCGGATACATGCCGGATCCTTCTCGACGAGGCGAGCGCTCACGCGCTGCGGGCTTCGGCTCGCAGCGCGTCCGCGCGGCCGTTTCTTCCGGAGACCACCCACGCGACCATCAGGCCAATCAGCACCAGAGTCCCCGCAAGGAAGTACGGCGCTCCCGCGATGCGCCCGCCGCGCGCGGGGCCGATCGACCACGCGAACACCTGCGAGTACATCACGGGGCCGACGATCCCGGCCACGCTCATCACGCCGCCGTTCGCGCCCTGCAGCCGACCCTGCATGGTCGGGTCCACCCTGCGGCTCATCAGTCCTTGCAAACTCGGCCCGGTGAGGCCGGCCAGCGCGAACACGGGCACGCTGGCCCACATCCAGCCTTCCGTCGGCGCCAGCGCGTACCACATGAAGCCCGTGACGCCGAAGGCGAGGCCGATGAGCAGCGAGCGGCGCTCGCCGAGCGCCGCGACCACGTGGCGCACGAGCGCGCCCTGCACGATGACGGCGCCGATGCCGATGAGCGCGAGCATCGTGCCGACCTGGCGCGGGCCCCAGGCGTAGCGGTAGTCGGTGTACAGCACGAAGACGCTCTGGAGCGAGAAGTGGGCGATCCAGTACAGACCGAGCACGCTCGCGAGACCGAAGAGGCCCTTGTGCGCCAGCAGCAGTCGCAGGCTGCCGAGCGGGTTGGCCTTTTTCCACGAGAACGGCGAGCGGCGCTCGCGAGGCAGCGACTCGGGCAGCACGAAGATGCCGTACATCGCGTTGGCGAGCGCGAGGCCGGACGACACCCAGAAGGGCAGGCGGAGGTCGTGCGAGCCCAGCCAGCCGCCGAGCGCGGGCCCGATGATGAAGCCGAGGCCGAACGCGGCGCCGAGCATGCCGAAGCCCGCGGCGCGCTTCTCGGGGGGAGTGACGTCGGCGATGTACGCGCCCGCCGTGCCGTAGGTCGCCGCGGTGACGCCCGAGATGAGGCGCCCGAGATAGAACACGGTGAGCGTGGGCGCGCTGGCCATGATGGCGTAGTCGATCGCGAGGCCGAAGAGCGAGACGAGGAGCACGGGCCTGCGCCCGAAGCGATCGGAGAGGGCGCCGAGCACAGGGGAGGCGAAGAACTGCAGGACCATCCAGAGCGTCTGCATGAGCCCGCTGATCTGCGTGGCGCTGGCCACGTCGCCGTGGCGGAACTCCTTGATGAGCGGCTGGATGACGGGGATCACCACGCCCAGCGCGATGACATCGAGCAGCATGGTGATGAAGATGAAGGCGAGCGCGTGCCTGCCCGCGCGCGGCGCGACCGACGGTTTGTCGCCGCGCATGCCTTCGTCTCGCGGGCCGTGGTGCATCGCGCCATTCTGCGGCGCCGGGACGCGCCGGGCCAGTCGCGGGCCCGGGCGGGCCTCGGTTGCATTACGATCCGCGCGCGGGCGCGGGCGGCCTCGGCCACACCGACTGGAGCGTTTTTCATGATCACGCTGGGCTTCTACGGCGCCGCGGGCGAGGTGACCGGCTCCTGCTACGTGCTGACCACCGACCGCGCGCGGGTCATGATCGACATGGGCATGCACCAGGGGGAGCGCGAGGCGGACGAGCACAACCGGCGCATGGCGCCGATCGATGTCACCTCGCTGGACGCGGTCGTGCTGACGCACGCGCACCTCGACCACTGCGGGCGACTGCCCCTCCTGACCAAGCACGGCTACCGCGGGCCGATTCACTGCACGGGCGCGACGGCGGACGTCACCGGCGTGATCCTGCGCGACTCCGCCGCGCTGCAGGAGGAAGACTGCGCCCGGTTCAATCGGCGACTGCGGCGCGCGGACGAGGCGTGCGCCGAGCCGCTGTACGACGTGGCGGAGGCGGAGCGGGCGCTCTCGCAGCTGGTCACGATGCCCTACGAGCAAGTCAGGAAGGTCGCCGAGGGCGTGTCCATCCGGTTCATCGATTCGGGGCACATCCTCGGCGCGGCGAGCGTGCACATGGTGGTGCACGACGGCGCGCGCACCGTGAACCTCGTGTTCTCCGGCGATGTCGGCGTCTCCGGCTCACCCATCCTGCGCGACCCAACGACGCCCTCGCCGGCGGATGTCCTGGTTCTCGAGTCCACCTACGGCGACAGGGACCACAAGCCGCTGAACCAGACGCGCGACGAGCTGCTGGCGATCCTGCTCGAGACGCAGGCGACGGGGGGAAAGACGCTCATCCCCGCGTTCGCCGTGGGACGCACGCAGGACCTCGTCTATCACATCGGCGAGTTTGTCCGCGAGGGGCGGCTGGAGCACATCCGCGTCTTCGTCGACAGCCCGATGGCGACGTCCGTCTCGGCGCTGTACGCGAGTCACAAGGACGTGTACGACGAACGGGCGCGGGCCCTGCTGGCGCAGCGCATGGCGCCGCTGGAGTTTCCGGGGCTGATCTACACGCGATCGGTGGAGGAATCGAAGCGCCTGAACGCCGCGAAGGGCCCGCTGGTCATCATCGCGGCCAGCGGCATGTGCACCGGCGGACGCATCCTGCACCACCTCTACCACGAACTGGCCAAGCCAGCGACGCACGTCGTCATCGCCGGCTACCAGGGGCACGGCACGCTCGGGCGGCGGCTGGTGGACGGCGCGACGAGTGTGAACATCTTCCGCGAGCGGGTGGCGGTGCGCGCCCGTGTGCACACGCTGGGGGGCTTCTCGGCGCACGCTGGGCAGTCGGGCCTGCTGGCGTGGGCGGCGCCGCTCGGGCGGGACAAGCCGCGGGTGTTCCTGACGCACGGCGAGGACGGCCCGCGTGCGGCGCTGCGCGACAAGTTGGCCGCGAGATTCGGGATGCGCGCGGAATTGCCGTACTACGCCGACGTCGTGGAACTGTGATTGCGAGGCGTCCGCGCGCCCGACTCCGTGCGGTGAATCGGGCCGATCTACTCGGCGTCCGCGCCGCCCAGCGCGAGGATGCGGTCCTTCAGGTCGCCGATGAAGTTCACGCGGATGCCGAAGTTCTCGCCCACCTTCACGGCGTTGCCCGAGCCGATGGGCTTGTTGTTCACGAGCAGTTCGAGTTCCTCTTCCGCGTTCTTGGGCAGTTCGATGATCGCCCCGGGCGCGAGCGACATGACCTCGTCGACCGTCATCGCGCGGGCGCCGAGCTGCACGATGATCGGGGCCTCGAGTTTCATCACGCTGGCGAGATTGGTGGAGGGCATCACGCCCTCTCTATCGACCACCCCTCCCCTCGGCCTCAACTCGCGGCGCGGGCGGAGCGCCACCCCCGCCCCGCCGCCTACATTCGGGGCGTATGGCCCGCCGCATGGGCATCTCGCCCGCCCTCCTGCGCCAGTCCGCCCGGTCCGTGGATGCGCCGTACGCGCTCCTCCCCCACTTTGACGAGCTCTTCGCCGGGCTTGGCCCGCTGGGCAGCGCCCCGCGCAAGACGGTCGCGATGCTGCGCGCCGCCGGCCTGCGCCACGGCGCCAGCGTCATCGACCTGGGCTCAGGCAAGGGTGCGGTGAGCGTGGAACTCGCGCGCCGGCTCGGCGCGCGGGTGGACGGGTACGAGGTCAACCCGTCGTTCGCCGCAAGCGCGCGGCGGCTTGCGAAGCGGCACGGCGTCGGCGCGCGGTGCATGTTCTTCACGCTCGACATGCGCGCCGCTGCCCAACTCTCACGGGGCGAGTACGACTGCGCGCTCGCGCTGGGGGTGATGCCCACGCGCGAAGCGGTCTCGCTCGCGCGCCGGTGCGTGCGTCGCGGCGGGCTGTACGCGATCGACGACGCGTTCTTCGACCCGCGGTTTCCTGAGTCCTCCATCCCCGGCCCGTGCCCGACTCGGGAGGAATGTCTCGCCGAGTTCGGGGCGCGCGGCGACAGGCTGCTGGCCGAGTGGGTCCCCACGCCGTCGCTCGTTCGGCGTCAGAACGATTCGATCCTGCGCCGCCTGCGGGTGGCGGCGCGGGCGCTGGGCCGGGCCAATCCGAAGATCAGGCCCCATCTGCGGGAGTTCATCGCGCGCCAGACGCACGCCTCGCGGCTGCTGGGCGGGCCGCTGCGACCGGCGCTGTGGGTGGTCCGGCGCGTCGATTAGACTCTGCGCGTGCAAGTCATCGGCCACGGCGTGGACATCGTGGAGGTCGCGCGGATCGCCTCGATGCTCGAGGACCACGCGGACCGGTTCCTCGAGCGGGTGTTCACGCCTTCGGAGCGCGCGTACGCCGACGCCAACCCGCGCCGGCGCAACGAGCACCTCGCCGCCCGGTTCGCCGCCAAGGAGGCCGCGTTCAAGGCGCTGGGCACCGGCTGGGCGGAGGGGATCTCGTGGACTGAGGCGGAGGTGATCCGCGACCTCTCCGGCAAGCCCTCGCTCGCGGCCCACGGGGCGTTTGCGGCGATCGCCCGGTCGCGCGGCATCGCCCGGTTCTGGCTCTCGATGTCGCACACGGAAACGCACGCCATCGCGTCGGTCATCGCCGAGGGCGAGGGCGCCTGACACCCCGCGCTTCCGACCCTTCCGCCGATCCCACCTTTCCCGCTTGCCTTCCCACCCGGGCTGCCGATAATCACTCCCGATGGGCCTCCGACGCAAAGGGCCGGCGCTGATCGAACTGGTCCAGGGCCGGGATGTGGCCCGTTCTGCGCCGGTGTCGCACGTGCCGACGGCGCCGGTCGCGACTCGCCCGGCGCCACGCCCCATGCCCGAAGCACGCCCCGCGCCTGCCGCGCTGGTGGCGGAGGCCTCGGCGGCGACGTCGCTGTTCCCGGCGGCTGGCAGCAGCGTGCGGGTGCCGGTGGGGTATCTGTTCCTGGCGCTGGCGCTCGGTTTCGCGCTGGTGATCGCGGGGTATTTCGCGGGGTATGCGCGGCGCGGCGCCATCGAGAAGGCGCGGGACGCGACCTCTCAGGCGCCGATTCCCGGGCCGGAGGACGACCCGCTGAACCGGCCGCTGGCCAACCCGCCGGAGACCCTCGGGGCGAAGCCTGCGGCGGGGACCCAGGCCAACGCTGGGGCGGGGGCGCGGAAGCAGGCGGTGAACCCCAGCGGCGCCGCACGCCCCTCGGACGACCCCCGGACGGCGGGGCTGAACTACTTCGTGCTGGCGGACCGGATCAGCCCGGAAGAGGCCCAGAAGGCGGCGGATTTCCTGAGTTCCCGCGGGGTTGCCGCGGCGGTGGTTTTCAGCAATAATGCCAAGTTCCGCCGGGTGATCGCCACCCGGGGGTTCCCCGGCGCCGAGGTGAACGGCCCGGACGCATCCCGCCTCAAGGCAGACGCCGCCCGCATCGGGGGCCTGTACAAGACGCAGGAGCGCGGGCCGGTCGATTTCGCCAAGCCATACCCTGAGAAGTTCCAGCCCTGAGAAGAGACCAGATCACATGAGCCTCCATTCCAGCCTCAAGCTCGGCGGTTCGATGGCCAAGAAGCGCAACGTGCTCAACCGCACGGAGCGCATCGAGAAGCTGACCGCCACCAAGGGCTTCGACCCGACCAAGAAGTCCGTCCTGAACCTGCCGAAGACCAACTCGAAGGTCGCGGGCGGGGCGCACTAAGAAGGCCGGCCTGGCGGTCGCGGGCCCTGGGGCCCGGCGGGCGCCGACGCATAGACTTCTGACGCCGAGGCTGAGCCCCGCGAAGCCTCGCGTTTCATTTTTGGAGCGCCGCACGCCGTGGACATCGACCGTCTCATCTCGCCCCGGGCCCGGTCCATCGACGCGTCGGGCATCCGGCGGGTGTTCGAGCTGGGGGCGAAACTCAAGGACCCGATCAACCTGTCGATCGGTCAGCCGGACTTCCCCGTTCCCGAGCCGGTGAAGCGGGCGGCGGTGCAGGCGATCTTGGAGGACCGCAACGGGTACACGGTGACGCAGGGCATCCCCGCGCTGCGCGAGCGCATCGCGCACGAGTTGCAGTCGGACCTCGGCTGGCCGGCGGACCTTCAGGGCAAGGAATGGTCGCTGCTCGTGACTTCGGGCACGTCCGGGGCGCTGTTCCTCGCGACGATGGCCATGCTGGGCGGGACGGACGAGATGGTCATTCCGGACCCGTACTTCGTGCTGTACCCGAACCTGGCGCTGCTGTTCGGCGGCAGCAGCGTGCCGTGCGACACGTACCCGGACTTCCGCATGACGGCGGCGCGCGTGGAGCCGCTGCTGACCGAGCGGACGCGATTCGTGCTGGTGTGCTCGCCGGGGAACCCCACCGGGGTGACGCTGACGCAGCGCGAGCAGGAGGACCTGCACGACCTGTGCCGCGCGCGGAACGTGCTGCTGCTGTCGGACGAGATCTACGACCGGTTCGTGTTTCCGGCGGCCTCGAACGCGCCGGTCCCCCCCTGCCCCTCGCCGGGGCGGAGGCGGGCGGGCAACGAGACGCCGTGGCGCGACACGCTGCTGGTGCGCGGGTTCGGGAAGACCTACGGCGCCACGGGGTGGCGCATCGGGTACGTCGCCGGGCCCAAGCGGCTGGTGGAGGAGATGACGAAACTGCAGCAGTACACGTACGTGTGCGCGCCGAGCATGGCGCAGTGGGGCGCCGCGGCGGCGTTCGACGTGGACATGTCGCCGTTTGTGAAGGCGTACGCGCGGAAGCGCGACTACGTCGTGGAGCGGTTCTCGCGGGTGACGGAACTCACGGCGCCGACGGGGGCGTTCTACGCGTTCCCGCAGGTGCCCGCGCGCCTGGGGCTGAGCGCGCAGCAGTTCGTGGAGAAGGCCATCGAGCGGGGCGTGCTGGTCATCCCCGGCAACGTGTTCTCGAAGCGCGACACGCACTTCCGGCTCAGTTTCGCGACGGACGACCGGACGCTGGAGCGCGGGCTGGACGTGCTGTGCGAGATGATGCGCGGGTGAGCGACCCCCGGGGCGCGGGTAGACTGGCTCGTATGCCACACGCCAGCAGAGCCCACGCGTTCTCACGCCGCCTCGGCGGCTTGCTCGTCCTGTCCTGCGCCTCGATCGGCGGCCTGGCCAGCGCGCTGGCGCTGGGCGGGTGCGCGTCTGGCCCCGCGCCT
The DNA here is from genome assembly GCA_964453125.1 of uncultured Phycisphaeraceae bacterium. GTDB lineage: Bacteria > Planctomycetota > Phycisphaerae > Phycisphaerales > UBA1924 > CAYVSR01. Next base: position 7,554 of record CAYVSR010000043.1, read on the forward strand.
GCCGCGACGGACCCGGTCGCGTCGGCGCAGCGCCTGCGGGGCTCGTGGGAACTGCTCACGCTGGGGGGCAAGCTGGTCGAGGCCAACACGCAGAAGGGCGAGCGCCAGCCGGACCTCACCGTGAACGAGGACAACAGCGTGCGCGGCTTCGCCGGAGTCAACTCGTTCTCGGGCCCGCTGGACGCGAAGGCGCTGGGCGCGGGCGTGTTCAAGGCCGGGCCGTTCATCACCACGCGGCGCGCGGGGCCCCCGGGCCTGATGGACCTCGAGACGCGCGTGCTCGATGCGCTCTCGAACGCGGACGCCTACGGCGTGTCGGGCAGCCGTCTGACGCTGCTGCGCGCGGGGGAGGCGATCGCCGAGTTCCGGCGGCGGTAAGGCGCTCGGTTCGCACGTCCCGCGTAGGGCGTCTCCTGACAAGACGGAGCCTGCTCTCCTGGACACGCGGAAGCCGAACACGCCGCACAACCGTGCGGCGAGGCGGCCATTCTCGCGAACCTGCGGCGCCCGTGGGACGTACCCCTCTTACCCCTACTCGCAAGGGGTTTTTCTGCCACCGATTCCGTTTCTTTATGATGCGCCCCGGCGCCCTTCCTGACCCCCACACCCCCTCGCAAGGCCCCACGCTCATGCCCATCCGCATCGGCATCAACGGCTTCGGACGCATCGGTCGGTTGGTCTACCGCATCGCCGCGGAGAACCCCGCGCTCGAGATCGTTGCGCTCAACGACCTCGTGCCGGCGGACAACCTCGCGTATCTGCTGAAGTACGACACGATGCACGGGCGCTTCGGCAAGGCTGTCTCGGCCACCGAGAACTCGTTCACTGTCGACGGGCGCACGACGAAGACGTTCGCGGAGAAGGACCCGGCGAAGCTGCCGTGGAAGGACCTCGGCGTGCAGTACGTGCTCGAGAGCACCGGGCTGTTCACGGACCTTGAGAAGGCGTCGCTGCATATCTCCGGCGGCGGGGCTCGGCGGGTGCTGATCTCGGCGCCGACCAAGAGCGAGCCGGACCAGGTGCCGACGATGTGCTTCAAGGTGAACCACGAGCAGTACGACGCCGCGAAGCACACGGTGGTCAGCAACGCCTCGTGCACCACCAACTGCCTGGCGCCGGTGGCCAAGGTGATCAACGACAATTTCGGGCTTGAAGAAGGGCTGATGACCACGGTGCACGCCGCGACGGCCACGCAGCCGACGCAGGACGGGCCGAGCAAGAAGGACTGGCGCGGCGGGCGGAACGCGTACATGAACATCATCCCGGCGAGCACGGGCGCGGCGAAGGCCGTGGCGTTGTGCATCCCGGCGCTCAAGGGCCGGCTGACGGGCATGGCGTTCCGCGTGCCCACGGCGGATGTCTCGGCGGTGGACCTGACCTTCCGCACGGCGCGGCCGGCGGCGCTGGCGGATATTCACGCGGCGATGAAGAAGGCCAGCGAATCGACGATGCAGGGCGTGCTGGGCTACACGGACGAGGAGGTCGTGTCGAGCGATTTCATCGGCGACCGGCGCTCGTCGATCTACGACTCGAAGGCGTGCATTGAACTCAACAAGAACTTCTTCAAGATCGTGAGTTGGTACGACAACGAGGCGGGCTACGCCGCGCGGTGCGTGGACATGCTGAAGATGATGGCGGAGAAGGACGGCGTGAAGTAAGCGGCGCCGGCCGCGCGGTCAGGCGTGCGCACGCTCGACGAGCGCGGCGAGTTCGGCCATCGTTTCGACGGTGAGGTCTGGGCGGGCGCGCACGGCTTCGGGCGTGACGTGGGCGGCGCCGCCTTCGCTTGAGCCGCGCCCGCGCCGGACCCAGCACGTCGCGAGGCCCAACGACTTGGCCGGCACGTGGTCGTGAAAGAGGCTCTGGGCGACGTGCAGGATCTCGTGCTTCGCGACGCCCATCGCGCCGAGTGTTTCGAGCGCGCGGTGGAAGTGCGCAGGGGCGGGCTTGTAGGAGCGGACGTCTTCGGCGGTCACGATCGCGTCGAACGTCACGCCGAGTTTCTCGTTCGTGCGGGCGAAGGATGCGCGGTCGACGTTGGAGACGATGACGAGCTTGCAGCGGCGCTTGAGGGCGGCGAGCGCCGCGGGCGTGTCGGGGAAGGGGGGCCAGTCGCCGACGGAATTGGCGAGCGCTTCGGCGGCGGCGCGTGTGTGGGCGGCGTCGGGGTCGGCGCCCAGTGCGCGGGCGATGTCGCGCATCACGGCGCGAAGAACGTCGGGGTAGAGCATGAACCCGGGCGCGCCGTCGGGCCCCTGCGCCTCGCGCATCGGCTCGGCCCTGGCGAACTCGGCGAGCAGGCGCGCGGCGAGTGCGGCCGCGCGATCATGGTCGGAAGGAGCCGCGATCGGAAGATCGCGGACCGAGTGGGCGTGCTCGGAGTCCG
>CAYVSR010000043.1:9949-11282 GCA_964453125.1 uncultured Phycisphaeraceae bacterium
GCTCATGGTGGGACGTCGCCGCGATCGCACCCGCGCGGACCGGGGGGCCGTGCGCCACAACCGCGATCTTCCGATCGCGGCTCTTCGATTCCGCCTCGGTCACCATCGTTGCTCCCGTCGCCCAGGGGAGGAGGATGCGGAGGAGGCCGGACTCCCAGTCGATGAGGGTGCCGTAGCAGTCGAAGGTGAGGGCACGGAAGGAGTCGAGGCGCATCGCGGTTCATCCTCGTCGGGGAGTCGGGATCGGCGCGAGAGCAGGCGCGCGAACTCCGACACGATACGGAGGCGCGATCCGCTGTCGGGCGCGAGCGCCCGCGCCGCCCGCACGGCCGGGCGTCATCGCGGGTTGGCCCGGCGCACGCGCGGTACGGTTCGCCGATGGGCAACGGCGAACGTCCGTCCGAGCGCGTCACGTTCCAGGAAGTGTGGGACTACGAGTCGATCGTCTTCGTCCGCGCGCTGGGCACGACGTGGACGTACAAGATCATCGCGTGGGAGGTCGTCGTCGCGCTGATCGCGGGCGTCGCGGCGTACGTCAAGACCCCGAGCGTTCTCGTGGCGGCGCAGGCCTTCTTTGGGACGATGCTCGCGCTCGCGGGGCTGGTGTTCGTCTCGAGGCAGAAGGCCGTGCGCGTGGAGATGCACAAGGCGCAGGAGCGGCGGATCGCGGAGCTCTCGGGCAGGGCCGGTTCGAACGGAGCGGCCACGGGCGACGGCGCGGAGTAAAAAAGAAAAGGGCTCGCTCAGGTGTGACCTGAAGCGAGCCCGTTACGTCGGCGATGACCTACTTTCCCGCAGGGCAGTATCATCGGCGGCCAGGTCTTAACTGCTGTGTTCGGGATGGGAACAGGTGTTGCCCCTGGCCTATGGTCACCGACAAACCGGACCCGAGCGTTCCCGCGCGGGGCCGGAGATGTTGATTTCCGGATGGGAGAAGCGATTGGCGCTGGCCGTCGAGGCCGGTTTGAGCCGGCGACGTGGCCGAGACGCTGAGGTGTATGAGCGCGCCGCGTAGGCGCGTCTCGAAGGATGTTGCTGGTTGGTTCGTCCCGACCGGGCCGTCTCGGGGATGCCGAGGGGCGCCGGGTAGGCACGACCAAGCCTTCGACCGTTAGTACCGCTCCGCTGAAGGCATTACTGCCCGTACACGCGCGGCCTATCAACCTGGTGGTCTTCCAGGGGTCTCACGATTTCTCAAGCAGATCTCATCTCGAGGGGGGCTTCCCGCTTAGATGCTTTCAGCGGTTATCCCTGCTCCACTTAGCTACCCTGCGATGGCAGAAGCCTGCCAACAGGATCACCAGGGGTGGATCCTTCCCAGTCCTCTCGTACT
>CAYVSR010000044.1:0-11264 GCA_964453125.1 uncultured Phycisphaeraceae bacterium
GCAACGGCTCCAGCGAGTCGCTGGCAACGGACACGACCCAGTAACCCAGCGCCCGGATCTCAGGGGTAGTCAGGTCCGCCGTGACGAGGGGCGCGCGGCTCCGCCGGCTCCAGGCGAGTCCTGTTCCCAGCACGTCGACCTCGCCGTCATCCCAAGGCTCGCGTCCCGCGGCCTCGATGATGCCGGTGAGGCGCCCGAGCGCCTCGGGGAAGACGTAGGCCAGCGCGTGATCGAGCGGGGTAACTACTGCGAGCGGGTCCGTCCTCAGCGCCGACGCTCGATTTGCGCAGCGGCGACCGTTCAGCAGCCAGCACAACGTCCGGCGCACCTGCCCCGCTTCCATGAGCGCGCGGGCGCCGGCGGCAGCTTGCGATCGTCCGGCCGCCAATCCAAGGGCGAAGGCCGGAGTTCCAGAAGACGCCGACTGATCCACCAGCATCGCCATGACCACCGGCACGCCATGGTCGGAGGGCAGGGAGCGGCAATGCGCCGCGATGCCCAGCCGCGAGAACTCTGTCACCATCGCCCGCACCTCAGCGCTGGGGTGATCGCGTGGATCCGGCGCCGGCCCCCAGCGGCCGGCCTGCCATGCCACGGAGAACGCGTCCCTTTCGAAGGCCTCGAGCATCGCGGTCTCGATCGCGCTCCGCCTCGTGATGCCCAGCGCCGAGCCCGCGCCGCCGTCGCCTCGCGGCGCCGCGTCCTCACAGGGCCCGTCCCCATTGAGGAATCGGTCCACGCGAGTCCAGCGTGCGCCTTGTTCGCTGCTCGCCTCCGCGTAACGCTCAAGTCCCTCGCCGAGCAGAGACGAGACACACTCGGCCCGGTCCCAGCCCTTCCCGAAGACCGGGATGGACGTTGGCCGACCTCGGGCGGGAGCATTCGTTCGAACCCGACCAACAGCCACGACCGGCCCGCAGGCTCTCTCGCGCGGCCGGGGCGAGAGCATCCGCACATCGCGCACGATCCCGAGCTTGAGATCCGTCAGCGCATCGACGAACGCGAGCGTTGGCGGACCCGAAGTCCCGGGACTCAACGCGGCCGACGCCATGATGGGCCCGCATCGTGAGCAGGCGCCGTGGGGCAGCAGCGGGTGCACGCTCACGGTTGCGCGGCGTCGATCAATTCGGATCGCTCGGCACACGAGGTCGGGGGTCCCTGAGAGCGCTCCGGCGAGTTCCGTGGACACGACCTCCGCAAGGCGGCTTTCGCACGCCGAGGAGAGGCGGACCCTGCACAGCGGTGCATCCCTCGGCCCGGCGTCGAGACGCGTTCGGAGGCAGTTCGAGCAGCCCGGAACGTCGGGGCGGGAAGTAGGGCCGACCCAGATAGCGCCGGGGACGGCTGTGATCGGAAGCGCCATTCGACGCTCTCGGCAGAGCGCTCGCTGCACCACGAGCGCGTCGTCCCGGGTCAAGAGCCAAGTGAGCGCCACCACGCAGGTCGTCGCCGGCGAACTGGCAATGAACTGTTCCGGCGACATCGACTGGCCCACGCCGACGGTCTGCACTACTTCTGCGGGCGGCGCGGATGCCGCCCGAGCGACCAGCGTGATTGTCCCGTGCGTGCGCACGTCAGCCGACCAGCACGAACAGGGCTGGAAGAACCGCGCCCGGCAGGTTCAGCAGCTCAGACGCGGCCTCGTCCATGAACCCCCCCATCGCTCGCACCTCGATGCCGTGCTCCGCCGCGAACAGGTCGACGTTCTGCCATGCCGCCCCGGCCTCCATGAGCGCGAAGCGGTACCCCCGGTCGCCGTACTTCCCGCAGCACCGGCGCGTGTCGATAGAGAAGGTCACGGCAGCCGCGCCCCGGGCGATCGCTCGCCGCGCGACCTCCTGACCCCCGAGGATCCGCTCGAGGCGCTCGCGAGGGCAGCCTCCCACGAGTTCGAACCGGCCCTCCTCGTCGTCAAGCCACCAGAGGGACATGGCGTCGTTGTCCTCGGGAACGATGGCGTGCGCGACAACCGGGCGCAGCGACCCGGCGCTCGCGGTGGACCCGCCCCTCGCGTCCCACCCGTTCACGCCGGCGCACGCATAGGCGTGCGAGGCGGCATCAGGGTACGTCGGCTCCACGAACTCACCCGAGCGCCTTCGCTGCAACAGCCCGGCGAGCGAGCCGAATCTCCGTGGCGATCGGCGCATGACGGCGCACGTGCCCGCCGGCCGGAAGCGGGGGATCGCTTTCGCGGCGGCTTCCGAGAGGGCGGGCGCCACGACCGGAGGGTTGCCGGACGCACGGTGGAACGCCGGGTAGGTATCGCATGGGCGCGGGATCGTGATCGCGGGCCCGGCGCTCGCCTTGGGTCGTGGGGTCGTGGCGGCGTCCATGTCAGACCGGCACAGCGCGACCGCCCACCGTGAGCGCGGCTTCCGTGGTCGTCGGACCCGCCTCCTCGGCGCTGAAGTACGCGTCCTTGGGGCAGGCCACGCCGCTCCATTCGCCGTCGCGCCAGCCCTGGAACCAAGCCCCCGCCGACTCCCGAGCCACGTCGAGGGTCCCATCCTCACGAAGCCATCCGACGTGGTTGCGCGGATCGTTCAGCGCGACCGTGCACTTGGCCAGAGCGCCGTTGGACCGGATGACCCAGGCGTTGGGCTTCGACGCATAGCACACGTCGTCGCCCGAAAAGAACGGCGCCCGTTCGGTCGACGCGACAACGATGTGGTGGGGCTCGTCCCGCGCCAGGCCGGACAGCTGCCGAAGTATGCGACGCGTCTCGGTGCGTTCGAGGATCTCGAACGATTCATCGTTGGGCCCGCCCAAGTGCGCGATTGGCATGAACAGGAGCAGGAACCGCTCGTCGCCTAGGAACCGGTCCTTCACCCGCCCGACGAACTCGGGGAGGCTCGCAAGGTTGCCCGGGTGCACGTGCAGCCGGATCATGATGCGCACCGGCGCATCACTCTCTCGAATCGCGCACAGGTTGCCCCAGATCTCATCGAAGGTGCCCGAGCCGTCGGAGCGAAGCCGCGTGCGGTCGTGATGCTCCCGCGGCCCGTCGATCGACACCTGGTACTCCGTGATCCCGGCCGCGACGAGGTCGTGCAGCAAGGGCGCACGCAAGAACACGCCATTGGTGGTGGCGCCCGCCTGGTAGCACAGCTCGGGCTTTGCCTCGCGGAGGGCCTGCACGTGACGCCCGATGCTGAGCATGATGTCCGACGCGAGCAGCGGCTCGCCACCGAACCAGTTGATGGTGATCCCGGACAGCTCGGGGGCTCGGAGGTCAATCAATCGCTTGATCGCGCCGACAACCTCGGGGCTCATGCGGCCCAGCGCAAAGTCCTCGTAGCAGTACACGCAGCGCAGGTTGCACTTCTCGGTCGGCAGGATGACTAACTCAAGCCGGTCGTTCGACACCGCGGCGGCGAACGCCCGCCCGAATCGATCGTCGGCCCCGGTCCGATCGTTGTCCAACAGCATCGCTGCGTCTCCACAAGCGCCCGCACGCCCCCTACTGCTGCAGCCCCTTGGCGCGCGAGACCCGCTCCGCGATCGAGCCTAGGAACTCATCCTGGCCGCACTTCTTGTTGCCGCAGCAGATGATGTTCGTGTCGTCGCGCGCGATGGGCGAGCCGACGCCCGGGATGCCCTTAAGCTTCTGCGCGAGATCGGGGCGGTCCACGACCACCCGACCCGTCTCGTCGAACCGGATGTCCCCGGGCTGGATCTGCGAGAGCAATGACTTCAGATCAACTTCGGCCATGACTAGCGCTCCTCACTCTTCAGGCGTTTCGACCGGCGCCCTTGGACAGACGTTCCGCGATCGCGCCAAGATCGTCAGATTTGGCGCACGAGTCGTTGCCGCAGCAGATGATGTTCGTGTCGTCCCGAGCAACGGGGCCGGTCAGGTCCTTGAGGCCCTTGAGCCGGTCCGCGATGTCGGGCCGATTGATCACGACCCGACCCGCCTCGTCGATGCGAATGTCTCCCGGTTGAATCTGCGAGAGCAGCGTTCTCAGATCATTCTCGGCCATCTGGTGGTCCTCCGGTCCTTCGCAGCGTTCGGGCGCTGTCGCGTGCGCGACGCCCGGCGAACGCGGCTCGGTGCGAGTTCGACACGCGGCGGCAGTATCGCGCGCGTTGCGAGCGCGTCAAGAAACAACATGCCGCAATCTACAACTTTATATCTTTGCGCGTGTTTCGCATGGAGTGCGTGAACCACTATCCATCGCTCGTAGAGCTCACTATGTGACGGCACTGCGTGACAGCCTTGCCATTGTCAGACCCTTTACACAATGTTGTGCAGCACTCACGCCAATGGCCACGTTCCTGTGTTGAATGTGGTCCTTGGGTCATGCTGCTCACATATCTCGTGGCGACTTGGACGCGCTCGCCGCAAGGACGATCGCGACAGAGCCTCGGCGCAAGGCTCGCGCCTGCTACGCGAGCTTCACATCGCACACACCACAAACCTGCGGCTCCTCGGATTCAAAGCAAGCGACTTCGCACAATGGTGCGCTTTCTGTCCGTGCCATCCGTGCTTGTCGCACACGCCTGCGCGATTTCATGGATCGAGCCGCGTACGACGGCAGCCCTCGTGCGCGCACGAGGGTGGCAGCTCTCCGAAGCCTCCCTTGGTGCCAACGCCGACGTCATTGCGCATCGACCTCGACCCCGTGGAGACCATGGGCTTGGGTTAGAGGCGATGCGCCTGGACACACCACGCTGGCATACCCCGACCGGAACACCCCACGAAGTGATTCGGATCAGGCGTTTTCGCGGCACGAACTGCGTACACTGCTGAGCGACACAATCAACCGCCCGTGAAGGTCGCAGCATGTGCCCATTCGGAGCCACCCAATGCCAAAGTTGCCCTGTCGCATCGTCTTGGGAATGATCTCGTTGAGCCTGATGGGTGCGCCTGTCGCGTCGGCGCAGATCATTCACTTCGATCTCTCGGACGACTTCAGCCTCACGAACAACCCAAACGGCGCCTGGTCATACAACATCAGCGGGGCTCCGATCGCGTGTCGCATCGATGCGTTCCCACCAGAGCTGCACGGCTGGGGCTGCTTCGCCACATTGGATGCATCCATCACGAAGATCTTCGGCGAGATTCCCAGCGACTGGCACGACGCGATGGTTGGGGACGTCATCATCCACGTGAGCTCATCGGGCTACCCCGGCCCCATGTCCGTAGCGTGGACCGCTCCGCACGCAGGTGTGATCTCGATCTCCGGACGCGCCTGGGACGCGGCCTTTGCTGCAGGTCGCAACGCTAGCTGGACGCTTTCCCTTAACGCGGGTTCGTTGGCGACCTACAACTCGATCTACAAGGTCTACCGCACCGATGTTGTCGCCGCGTTCGCCAACAATGTGCTTGGTGGCCAGAGCCTGACCGAACTCACCGTGGCCGAGGGTGATGTTGTCCTTTTCTCCACGTACCGCACCACCCTGGACGCACACTTCATGGGCGTCGAAATGAGCATCGACCTGACCCTCGCACCTTGTCCCGGAGACGCCAACGGCGACCGAGTGGTCGACTTCCTCGACCTCAATGCCGTCCTCGCAGATTTCGGACTTGTGTCCCCCGGGCTCGCCGGTGATCTCGACGACGATGGCGACTGCGACTTCGTTGATCTTAACCTCGTTCTCGGCGCGTTCGGCACGTCGTGCTGATCGAGGGGACAGTGCGGGCCGTGGCTACGCCAAACTGAATCAAACTCGATCCAATCACTACGACGCCGAGCTAGTGTCGTCGTTAGACTACCCTCGCGCTTCCAGGATCATCGCCGCCCGCGTCCCGGTGGACCAACCCCTAGGGGCAGGACATAACTAGCTACCACCAAGAAGGCCACCAACTCTTCCTGCGCGGCGCACTCTCTTCCACTCTCGCGCTCGGCTTCCCACGCGGCGGCTGAATGCTCGCAACACCCACTGCACTCGAATAGATGACAAATCCGTTCAGGACCGCAATTACCCACTGTTCCCCCGACATTGCACCCCCCAGGACAGCGCCGGCCACGGAGACTCCGAGCGATACCACTAGACCCACGTACTTCTGACTCCACCCAAACGCGTAACACAGCCCGTTGGTCACCACGACAGTCGCCAATACTGCACCTCCCAGTGTGCCCAGTTCTGCGGCGTCCAAGAGACGTGCCTCTACTGCCATGACGAGCTCCTCTTTTTGTAGTTGCTTACCATTTCGTTGCGTCTTGCAGTGCTTGCAGGAGTGCGCTCTGAATGTTTGGATCAAAGGCAGAATGGCCTGCCGCGTCAATGATTCGCAACTCTGCCTCCGGCCACACCTGCTTCAGGTCCCACGCGGTCCGCATCGGACACACAAGGTCGTATCGCCCCTGTACCATGATGCATGGCAAGTGTCGTATGTGGTTGACGCCCAACAGCAATTGATCTTCGCTACTAAAAAACCCGCCATTAGCGAAGTAATGATTCTCAATTGTTGCAAATGCGAGCGCGCCAGACGGATCAGTGGCTTTGGCAATGCGATCCAAGTCTGGCACCAACGTACTAAGTTTCATCTCCCAAGTCATCCACGCCTTCGCCGCAGATCGCTTTGCCGCTGCATCGCCATTGCGAAGAATATTGGCGTACGCCTTCATCCTATTCCCGACTGATGCATCTGGAATCGGCGCCAAATACTCCTCCCACGCATCTGCATAGAGTTCTCCCGCACCGTCCTCGTAAAACCAGTGCAGTTCCTTGCGCCTTAGCATAAACACACCCCTCAGCACGAGCCCGCGCACCCGATGTGGGTATTTTTGTGCATACGCCAAAGCCAGCGTGCTTCCCCATGATCCCCCAAACACGATCCAGTTCTTGACTCCAACGGCGTTTCGGATCTTTTCGATGTCGTCAACCAACTCTTGAGTTGTGTTTTGCTCAACAGAGCAATGCGGCCGGCTCCTGCCGCACCCTCGTTGATCAAACAAGGTCACCGAGTACGCGTTTGGGTCAAACAACCGTCTGCTACGCGCGTCACTCCCTGATCCTGGTCCTCCGTGCAAAAAGACGATTGGCACCCCATCCGGACTTCCACACTGTTCCACAAACAGTTCGTGAATGTCCGATACCATCAGTCGAAATTCTTTATAAGGCTCAATCGCGTCAAACAGCTGCGTCGACCGGCTGTCGCGACGAACATGTGTCAATCGCTTTGTTGGACACAACTCGAACGTGCTCGCGCTGGCTCGCAGAACGTCACGACCAATCAAGGCCTCCCGCCGCGGGTTCACCTCCACAAACGGACTTCTCTCCCAATCACATACGGCGCACACGGCAATACGGACGGTCTCACGCTCGCCGCTTTCTCGCGACAATACCAAATCTGTTTTGCTCGTAAAAAACTCAAATTTCCTACCGAGGTGTGCGCTTTGCTGAGTAGCCGCAAACAGCCCCCGCTGAACCATCCAATCTGGCACATGTGTTTGAAATGCCCCTGTGTCCAAGTCTCCGGATAGTTGCTTGCTACCAATTTCAACAGCAACAGTTGGGTACCAATCATCCGCATACCGGGTAGATGCCCAGACCGATGCAATGGACTCGATCGGGGCTGGCAGCGAATAAACAAACGGCACTAATCTCGCTCGCTCCCCAATCCTCATCAGCTCTTCGTCCTCTGGAAACGTCGCGAGATCTGATGAGCCTGCCACCACTTCCGATCCACAGACAACACACCACAACAACTTCTTGTTTAGCATTTCCCGCTCAATCCAAGTCCAGTGCTTCCTGCTGTGCAGCCTAATGATCTCGCCTCGATTCGCTACGTCACGAATGAATACCTCAAGCGAAACACGCTCGGGAGCCTCATCTCTTACCTCCATGTACCTCTGCGCGTTAGATCGCAACGCACGGAGAAGAGGCATATCCGTCACCTTCTTTGGCAGCGGATCGAGCTTTGATGCAGCCATTAGCGGTCTGGCGCGCCTAAGAGCGTCAGCGTACAACGGATCGTTCAGATACGACGTCAAGACAAAGGTCGGCAATGCCGGATATTGATCGTTAATAATGCGTACAAACTCCGCGCCATTGTTCGCCGCTGGAGCATCGTCGTCCATACGACAATCCGCCACGAGTGCGCAGTACCGCCCACTTGTCAGCATCTCGCGTGCTTGCGCGATTGACGCTGCGACATCGATGCACAATTCCCAACCGGCGCGATCAAGAGATTCCGCCACATCGCGGACATAGCTCGAATTGTCATCCATCCAAAGCACTCGACACTCGGCGTGCATCTTTGTCTTAGTCATGTCCTATTTGTCCTCGACGATCGGCAGTGCTATCCTAACAGTTGTGCCCTTTTGTGGCATAGTTTTGTAAATTACGATGGTTCCACCAAAACCTTCGATTAGGCGTCGAGCGAAGTACAAACCGAGGCCAGTACCCTTGTCCCCCTTGGTTGTGAAAAACATCTCAAATACATGCTCTAGCGCCTCTGGTGCGATGCCAATCCCCGTGTCGTTCACGTCTATTCGGACTCTTTGAGATGACTCTTCATCCTTTCGCACTGCCACACGAATGCTCTTATTTGCATTATGCCTGTTCGCCCTGACAGCCCAGATGGCATTGCTCAGGACATTGCCAAGGCTCTCTCTCATCAATTCCGCATCGAGATCTAATTGGTAATCGTCAGTTCCAAGCGTATGATCGATCTTCCAGGCGACACCACCTAGGCTCTTGTTGGCCCGTTCGATGGCAGGGCGTACGATATCAGCTATCAGCCGGCACCGTGCAGATAGAGGTTTCAAATGCTGGCCTCTTGTATGCGCCTTCTGGATGAGCGACTTCCCGTTTGCGACGATCTCTGCGCACTGCTCCAAGCTTGTTTCAAACTTGCTAACAGCACCCGCCGACCGGGGCGGTAGCGGCATCACTCGAAGCTTCCACTCTAGGTCGTTGAGGCAAATGCCAACGTTGTGGAATAGCCCGGCTGCAATCTCGCGGTAGTAGAACAGCACATCGGCGTGCTCGAGCAATGCAACCTCGGTTGCGTGTGAGCGACGTGTATCCTCAAGCTGTGAACCTAGTTCCGCCGCATAAATGACTGCCGCCAACATGGGGGTGAGATTCGCGAGCGTCCGCAAATCAGCGACGTCGAAGTAATCCGAACTTTGAAATTCTCCAATCTTGACGACGGCAATAATCGTTTCCGGATCAGACAGTGAGCGTATCGGACACACCAACACGCTCGTCTCGTCCTCTACAGTTTTTGGAGCGACGACGTAATTGATCGACAATGACTTGCCAGAGGCTATCTCGATCTGTGAATCGGGATAAGCAATGGCATCCGCACGTCGAGCGTCTATGTATGTGTGGTGCACTAACAGAGCGACTTTGTGCTCGATACTCCAGCCCGCGTATCCTCGGCCCGCTGATACATGATCTACCCAGTCTCGCCGGCCGTGATGCACATAAATCTTCTCAAGCCAAGTATCGGCACCTGAGGTTTCTGTGATGAGCAAGAGGGAAGCTCCGGCGGCACCTACGCACCGGGCCATCTCGTCACACGCTGCGTAAAGCACCCTCCTGCGATCAGGTAAGTACCGGAGGGTTTGCGACAGGGAGCCAAGCAGTTCGATTCGCCGTAACGGCTCGGCAGCGTCAAGTGCTGCTCGAAGTGCATGGGCAGCCGAGTCACACAATTGTTGCGCGCGTGAAGCATTGATGCCTGTGGCGCTCAATTCTTGTGGAAAGCAAAACTCAACCACCATCGGGACGGACTCCGCAACGGCCGCAGACGTCACTCGCCGATCACATGGCGCGGCAAGAGCTTCTGATGTAGGTGAGGCCTGCGAGGGGTACTTGGCACGCGGGATGAAGTCGCGGCCATTTCCTCCGATAGTCTTTATGGTGCATGACGCTAGCCCCAGTGACTTTGTCGCCCTTGTGCACAATGCCGTCATAATCTGGCGACGCCCGAGCGGAGATCCTGTAGTAACCTGAAATGCGGCAAGCTCGTGAACTGCGGCTTGTACGAGCGCGTCTACCAACTTTCGAACGAGGACGTCCGTAAACTCAGCGGTCGGCAACTCTGAGGCATCCGTCCTGTGCAAATGCTCTTGCCACGACGGATGCGAATGTGCTCCGCAGTTTGATGATTCGATCAGCAGTATTTCCGCAGCACAGGTGTCCGGTCGGGAGTCCGCCAGTATTGACTCCATCGCTTCCGCCGTGGAAACGGCTAAGACCGCTACGCCAGTAGCCGACGCAAGCACGGCCTCACGAAGTGCTCCAACGGAACTCGTGACGACTACGGATGGACTCGCACCTGTACCGGCGTGAATTGAATCAACAATCCAGGTGGTGATCTCTTCAGATATGCCCCAAGGGTATAGAGCGATCGCCGGCATCATGAAGTGATTCTAGCACCCGCAGCGGGACGGGGCGGCATAGGTGCTCATCGCGTGCCGGAGGCGGCGCGGGACGCCCCGAGCCATCGGTCCTCTGCCTCAACGGCGGCCTTCACCGCATTGGCCGTCAACGAATTTGCGAACTCGCGAATCGGCCTCGCGGCGGTCCTCCGCGAGTTCGGCATGGGTGGATCCGAGGGCGGAGCGGAGGCGTGTCCGGGGGCGAAGATGACCCTCCCCTAGGCTCGTCTCAAAGATCGATACCACCCGGCGCATCAGCAGCTCGGCCTCCGCCAGCCCGTTGGTGGCCCACAGCAGCTGGGCCAGGTTGTTGAGACGGATGGCGACGTTCGGGTGGTCCCTCCTGAGGCTCGCCTCGTTGATCGCCAGCGCACGGCCTCCAACGACTTCCAAGCTTGGGCATAGTCCATTGCGGGCCTCTCAATAGACAACGGTAGTCATATCGTTGCAATGCCGCTCTCGGATCGCGCCTCTGGTTGGGATCCAGCGCCGCACTGCGCCGATGCCGTCGCAATGCCTCGACGGGGGGCAGTGGCAGACGGATCGCTCTCTGCAGGCAGGCTCCAAGTTGGGGGCTTGTATCGATGCTGGTCGGTAGATTCCACAAATGTGTCTGCGGTCGCAACGGCTTCGCTAGCCAACTGAGTTTTTGGGCCTTCCTCGACCCACGCCGCCATCTTCGGTTAGGGCGGGGTCGCGGTCTTCGTTGCCAGGGGGGTGCGCGACCTTCACGGGCCGGAGTGTGAGGTGTGCAGGGACTTAGCCCAGGGGAGAGCGACGCAGCGGTTCTCGCCGCGGCAGCGCGACAAGGCATGGCTGAGGCTCGTGGGGCGGCTCCGGGGGGGGGGGGGGGGGGGGGAGACTTCACGGTCAAGCGGGGGGGTCTGACGAGGGCCGGTTGTTGGCGGCAAGGCTTTGGCT
>CAYVSR010000045.1:0-11183 GCA_964453125.1 uncultured Phycisphaeraceae bacterium
CCAGCGCCCCGGGGGCCCGAAGGCACGAAGGCACGGAGGCACGGAGGCACGGAGGCACGGAGGCACGGAGGCACGGAGGCACGGAGGGCCGTCGCGACGGAGCGACGGAGGGGGGACGGGGCGGCGCCCTGAGCGCCGAGCACTGGGCACAGGGCACCGAGCACTGCTCTCCCCTCCCGGCGTCCGAAAACGACAGCGGGACCGGCCTCCAAGGCCGGTCCCGCGTAGTGGTCGGTGGCGCCGGCGGGGCGCGCGGCATACGCCGCTGCGTCCGCGACCGCGTTGAGAGATCGATCGTTACGTCATCAGCATCATGGTCCGCGGGCGGTGGCCTCTGGACGTGACCCGGCGCGAGCGCCGGATCGGTCGGACCTTCCGGGCGAGCGGTCGCTCCGGAAGCACACACCCTGGAAGTGAGACCCGGAAGACGTTGGAGAGTGGCGCGCCGCGTCGCGGCGGCGCGTTCTCTCTTAAACGGAAGAGGCGGCCCCTTGTGGAGGCCGCCTTTTTCTTCGCGTCACTCAGCCGGCCTTCTTGCGGCCCTTTTTCTTCGAGCCCTTCTTCTTGCCGGCCTTCTTCTTGGAACGCTTCTTCGCCATGGACTGACTCCTCTTTCGTGTCGGAGCACGAGGTTGTCACTTGACGGTCAGCGCCACTTACGCAGTCCCGTCGAGAACCATTGTACCGCGTTATCGTCAGGCTGCACGCAACCTCTTCAACAAACTTTTGCACCGACCGCTACCGGCGGTGGTCTGCGCGGCCGAGAGCGCCACCGGCGCGGGTGCGCTGACACGCATCGCCGAGCGCGCGGCGCGAGCGCGTGACCCTCGTGTCGCGCCGATGCGGACGTGACGCGCATCGGCATGTCGCCGCGCGCGCTGCGCCGCGCGACGATGGGTCCGCGCCCTCGCGCGCGGTTCCTAAGTTTCCAAATCGCAAGGACTTGCGAACACGCCGCGGGTGACGCCCGGTGGTGTGGTCGCTCCGCCGCAACGCCCGCCACGCCGCTACGCTGGGGGCGAATGAGCCTTATCACCACGCGTCTGCTGGCCTGCGGCATGCCCCTCATTGTCGAGCACATCCCCTCCGTCCAATCGGTCGGGGTGACGTGGCTGACGCCGGCGGGCTCCGCGAGCGAACCGGAGGGCCGACAGGGCCTCGGCGCGATGCTCGCCGAGCTGGTCTTCCGGGGGGCGGGGGCGCTCGACAGCCGCGCGCAGTCCGATGCGCTCGACCGGCTGGGGCTCTCTCGCGGCGCCGACGTGCACACGTTCAGCCTCGAGATCGGGGCGACGCTGCTGGGCGCGCGCCTGCTCGACGCCCTGCCCCTGATCGTCGATGTGATCCGCCGGCCGCGCCTGGATGCGGCGTCGATCGAGCCGGCGCGCGACCTGTGCATGCAGGCGCTCGAGGGGCTGAAGGACGACCCGCAGGAGCGGGCGATGCTGGAATTGAAGGCCCGGCACGCGCCGGCGCCCATCAATCGATCGGGCATGGGCACGGCGGAGGGGCTGGGCGCGATCACGCGGGACGACTTGCTGATCGCGTGGGCGAAGCGCGTGCGCCCCAAGGGCAGCGTGCTGGCGATCGCGGGCGCCGTGGACCCCGACGCGGTTGCACGGGCGCTCGATCGGTTGCTGACGGGGTGGGAGGGCGAGGCGGAGGCGGTTCGAACCGGGCCGACGCCGCCGAGGGGGCACACCCACGTGACGGACCAGACGAACCAGGTGCAGATCGGGATCGGGCTCGATGCGCCGGCGGAGGGGAGCGCCGGGTGCGGGCCGATGCGGCTGGCGGCGGCCGCGCTGTCGGGGGGGATGTCGTGCCGCCTGTTCACCGAGGTGCGGGAGAAGCGGAGCCTGTGCTATTCGGTGTCGGCGTCGTACGGGCCGGACAAGGACTTCGGGCGGGTGGTGGCGTATTCGGGCACGACGCCCGAGCGGGCGCAGGAGACGCTTGATGTGCTGTGGGGCGAGCTGGTGCGGATGAGGTCGGGGATCGATGAGGGCGAGTTCAGCCGCGCGGCGACGGGGCTCAAGAGCCGCATCGTGATGAGCGGGGAGAGCCCCTCGGCACGGGCGAGCGCGCTGGCGCAGGACTGGCGGAAGCTGGGACGCCCGCGGAGCCTCGCCGACCTGACGGAGACGGTGGAGCGCGTGACGCTGAAGGACGTGAACGACTATCTGGCGACGGGCGCGCTGACGGCCGGCAAGGCGACCGTGGTGACCCTGGGGCCGACGGCGCTTGCCTCGCCGGCGTGAAGAGTTTTCACCACAGAGACGCAGAGACACAGAGAAGAGAAGCGCGGGGAGGGGGGTTGCGATGGGGGGTCGGGGGGCGCGCCGGGGGATTTCTGGGGGTGGATGGACGATGGGATGCGCTGCCAGCGATGCGGTCAGGCATACGACCGGGGAGACGCCCAAGCCGTACATTCTTGAACCCGACCGAGAGTGCGCCTTCGGCTGCCGGGATGTCGCCGCGCCCCAACCGAAACCCATTCCCCCCTTCTTCTCCGTGCCTCCGTGTCTCTGTGGTGAACCGTTGAAGGGGTAGACTGCGAGCGTGACGCTTTCGGCGCGGGCGAGGTCGAGGCCGTTTGTCGCGGGGCTGGTCTGCGGCGGGCTGCACGCGGGGTGCTACGCGCTCATGTTCCCGCCGGTGTTCCTGTGGGGGCTGGCGTTCGTGGCGCTCTCGCCGCTGATGTGGCTGGCGTGGGTGATGGGTGGATCGGATGAGGACGAGCCCGGAGCGCAAGCGACGGGTCTTGCCACCTCAGGCGTACAGACCCGTCGCTCGCGCTCCGGTCCCGTTGAGGCCGGCGCATCGCGTCGCCGGATGATGCGCGCGGCGCTGCAGGGGGTGTTCATTGCGGTCATCCCCATGTGGGCGTTCCATCACCTGTGGATCTGGAAGGTGACGAACGCGGGGTTCCCGGTGTTGATCCTGTACCTGTCGGTGTACGCGCCGCTGTTCGTGTGGATCGGGGCGCGGTGGCGCCGGTGGGTGATGGGGGTTGGACGGAAGCACGAAGGGGAGCACGGACCTGCTGCGCAGGTCCGTGGCACGGGGGGCGGAGGAGTCGGGGCCGAGCCGTGGCACGGACCTTCGGAGAAGGTCCGTGGGGATCAGTCACAATCGCACGATCAGCAGCGCGAGCGGTCGCACGATCAGGAGCACGGACCTGCTGCGCAGGTCCGTGGCACGGGGAGCGGGCGCAGGGGTGAATGGAAGTTCTGGCTCGGGCTGCCGGTGATCTGGGTGGGGCTCGAGATGCTGCGCGGCGCCATCGTGTGGGACGGGTACCCGTGGTTTTTCGTGGGGCATCCGACGATCCAGAACTCGTCGTGTGCGCTGATTGCCCGGCTGACGGGCGCCACGGGCACAAGCCTCCTTGTCGCGGACCTCAATGCGATCGCTGTGAGCAGCGTCGCGGCGTGGTGGGGGCTGACGCCTGCGCAGCGTCGAGGTCGCGGAGCGAAGATCTTCGCCGCAATGCATTTGATCCTCATTGCGGGGTTGGTGGTCACTTCCATCGTTCCGAAGCCGCAGTGGGGAGCATCGGCGACTGACTCGACCGTTGCCGTCATCCAGACCAACGTGCCACAGGACAACAGGGTCGCGTGGTCGTTCCCGCAGCGGCGTGCGGACTTCGAGACATTCAAGCGCCTGACGCGCGAGGTCGCGCGAGAGAAGCCCGACCTCATCGTCTGGCCCGAGACCATGTTCCCCGGCATCGCGCTCAACGACGACGCGGTGCGCGTCGAGAAGGGCGCGGGGCTCCTGTTCAACGATCCGGTCGCCGGCGGCACGCCGAGCACGGTGTTCTACGACGAGCTGCTCGCGCTGCAGAAGGAACTGGGCGTCCCAATGGTCGTCGGGGCGATCGCGAAGGAGGGGCTGCGGATCGACACGGTCGAGTGGCCCGGCGGCGGGACGCGCATCGAGATGGACGCCGCGGCGACGTTCAACAGCGCGTTCGTGGTGTCCGAGGGCGCTGTGCAGCCCGAGCGGTACGACAAGGTGAAGCTCACGCCGTTCGGCGAGTACATGCCGTACATCTCGTGGAGTGATTGGCTGGAGAAGAATCTGCTGGCGCTGGGCGCGGGCGGGATGAGTTTCGACCTGGACGCGGGGCGGGTGTACCGGGCGCTGGAGGCGCCGGCGCGCGATGACTCCGAGCCCCCTCACCCGGCCGACGCGGCGTCGGCCAACCTCTCCCACGAGGGGAGAGGGGAAATCAACACCGAGAGGAACCACGCGGCGGGTCGCTCGCTGCGCATCGCCACTCCGATCTGCTTCGAGGCGACAATGCCGGCGGTGTGTCGGCGGCTCGTGTATGGGGGCGGGTGGCGGGCGGAGCGGAAGGCGGACGTGCTGGTGAACCTGACCAACGACGGGTGGTTCGGTGGCTCGCGGGCGACGCACGAGAACCACCTGCTGCTGGCGCGGTGGCGCTGCATCGAGCTGGGCACGCCGATGGTGCGCGCGGCGAACACGGGGATCTCGTGCTCGATTGACGCCGCTGGTCGGGTGACGGACAGGCTGGGCATCGGGAAGGAAGGCGTGCTGATCGCGCGCGTCTCGCTGCCCCGCTCGGCGTGGCACGGACCTGCGCAGCAGGTCCGTGGGGAGCAGCCGGCAGCGCAAGACCCGGAGCACGGACCTGCTTCGCAGGTCCGTGGCACGGGCGTTGGCACGGGCATTGGCACGGGCGCTGGCGCTGGCGGCGGGTTTGGGGCGCCCACGCCGTACGCCCGCATCGGAGACTCGGTGGGCTGGGCGTGCCTGGCGGGCATGGGGGTCATGGCGGGGCTGACATTCGCGGCAAGGGGCGGCGCGGGCCGACGGAAGATGGGCCAGACCGAACGGGGCGGGCCCGGGGGTCGTAAGGAGACGAATGATGGCGTTGCGTAAGGCGTGGATCGTTGCGGCGTGGTCGGGCGCGGCGCTGGGGCTTGGCCCGATGTGCCTCGGACAGTCTCAGGAACCGGCGACGCCGACGAGCGCGGATCGGCTGGCGGCGCCGCAGCTCCGCCCGGCGGGTGACTTCCAGTCCTCGATCGCGCGGTCGGAGATCCGCGAGAAGGCGCTGGGGCTTTTGGTAAGCCTGGGCGACACGAGCGACTCGCCGCAGGTGCGATCGAACGCCGTGGAGGCGATGTCGCGTGCGCCGGCGCGTGCCGAGGGGCTCATCCGCAAGGCGCTGGGCGACCAGAACCTTGGCGTGCGGTTCGCGGCGTGCTTCGCGGTGGGCAAGGCGAAGATGAAGAAACTGGCGCCCGATGTGCGCCCGCTGCTGGAGGACTCGTCGCTCGACGTGCGCGCGGCGGCGATCTACGCCCTCCGTCGCTGCTCTGCGGACGTCGACCCGACGCCGCTGGGCGCGATGCTCGAGGCGCGCGATGCGCGCCTGCGCTCGAACGTGGCGATGATCCTGGGCGAACTGGGCGAGCCCTCCGCCGCGCCGATGCTGCGTGCCGCGGCGCGCGATTCCTCGCTGCCTGGCACGTCGATCCAGCGTCGCCTGGTGCGCCTGCAGATCGCCGAGGCGCTGTACCGGCTGGGCGATCACGAGCAGATCCACCCGATCCGCGCGGCGCTGTACCCGGTCGGGCCCGATGACATGGAGGCGGCGACGCTGGCGGCGCAGATCATCGGCAACGTGGGCGACAAGGACGCCTCGGCGGAACTGAAGAACCGGGTGCTCGACCGTGTGGCGCCGCCCGACGGCGCCGTGAAGGACCCCACCACCCTGCCCTATCTCAACCCGCCCGAGCTGCGTCTCGCGGCGGTCACGAGCCTGGGCAAGCTGGGAGTGCGGAACGGGGTCTACGTGGCGGACGAGTACGCGCTCTCGCCCGAGGCCATCGTGCGGGCGCAGGCGGCGTTCGCCTACGGCGAGACGGGCGACGTGCCGGAACTGCCGAAACTCGAGTTCCTGATGGGGGACGACGCCGAGTTGGTGCGGGTGGCGGCGGCCGGGGCGGTGGTCAAGATCGTGGACCGGCTGGCCGGGGGCGCGCGGTAAGGGACCGACGAAACCAGCGGTGAATGGCCGCTCGGGGGCGGCCGAGGCTTGACCGGGGTGTGCCGGTGGGGTATCACCGCGTCCCGCGCGCGGCGTTGGCCCCGGCAGGCAACCGTCCGCGGCGGGCGGCGTACAGCATCCATACCCGGCGAGGCGGTGGGCCCCG
The DNA here is from genome assembly GCA_964453125.1 of uncultured Phycisphaeraceae bacterium. Taxonomy (GTDB): domain Bacteria; phylum Planctomycetota; class Phycisphaerae; order Phycisphaerales; family UBA1924; genus CAYVSR01. The sequence continues at coordinate 6,195 of CAYVSR010000045.1, forward strand.
CCGGCGAAACCCCAGGAACCAGGACACAGAACCACCCCCCGCGACGCCTGAAACGGCGTTCCGACCGGGCCTCAGGGACGGTCGGGGGAGCGTGGGACGCAACCGCTCAGAACGGCCCCGGCGAAGGGGAGGCGTCAGGCCTCCGGCGCCGCGGCAGGAGACCAAGACCCGTGCATCCTCTGACCAAAGTCCTGGTTGTTCTGGCGGCGCTGCTCTCGATCGCGGTGGCGGCGTTCACGATCGCGTACACCGCGAACGCGGAGCGGCTCCGCTCCGACCTCTTGAATGAGCGCGAACTGGCGCGGGCGGCGCAGGACCAATCGGCGCGCACGAACACGGCAGTGGCCACCGAGAAGACCCGCTGGGAAACCGAGAAGGCCTCGCTGGGCAACCAGATCGCCGACCTCGACGCCCGCCTCTCGACCCTGCAGCGAGACAACTCCCGCCTGCTGGCCGACCTCAAGGGCCAGGAGGCCGCAGCGCTGACGACGCAGGCCAAGATCGACCAGCTCTCCGCGACCAACCAGACCCTGTCGAGCCTCATCGCCAAGTACCGCGACGAGGTGACGACCCTCCGCCAGAACGAACTGGGCTACAGCCGGCGCGAGATCGAACTCGCCGACCGGGCCAGCGACCTCTCGGGGCAGCTCGAGGTGGCGGTCGAGAACAACCGCTCGCTGCAGGAGCAGCTCGTCGAACTCCGCGACCAGCTGGCCAACCAGTCGGCGGGCATCACCGGCGGCGCCCGCGGCGAGGGGACCATCCGGGCGTCGATCCCCATCCGGGCGCGGGTGACGGGCGTGCAGAACGGGCCCAACGGCGACCTGCTGGTGCAGATCGAGGCGGGCACGAGCGACCAGTTGCGGGAGCGGATGGAACTCTCGCTGGTCCGCGGCGGGACGCTGCTGGGCAAGGTCGTGCTGCAGGCGGTGGACACCAACGAGTCCGTCGGCCGGGTCGATTTCCTTGGCCGGCCGGCGGTGCCGGTGCAGGCGGGGGACCTGGTCGTCAGCCTGGTGCAGTGAGCGGCTTCTGAGCGGCGGGAACGACGGACGGACGGGCGGGGCGAAGCGAGGCGAATCATGAGCCAGTTTGGGATGCAACTTCCGGGTTCGGCGGCGCGGCGCGGGTCGTCGATCAACGTCTATTCGATGCTCATGCTGGTCGCCGTGCTCTGCCTGCTGGCGTCGGCGGCGGTGGTGTTCGTGCAGGGCTCGAAGATCGCGCCGGGCGGCAAGGCGTGGGCGGTGCACGCCAAGGACCAGAAGATCGACCTGACCACGACCAAGCGCTGAGCGGAGTACGGGGGGATCGTCCGGGGGGAACTTTGGGAGAATCGGGCGGAACGGGTCGCGGGGCCTGCGTGGCGGCGCGCGCGGACGTATCCTCAGCCCCGTCCCGGTTCCCGGATTTCTCAACCTCCGACGCCGTCACAGACGACTCAAGGAACGCCGTGCGCTTCGACCGACTGCTGGGCTGGTTCAGCGTGGACATGGGGATCGACCTCGGGACGTGCAACACCCTCGTGTGCGTCCGGGGCGAGGGCATCGTGCTGAACGAGCCGAGCGTGGTGGCGGTGCGCAAGGGCACGAACCGGGTGCTGAACAACGGCACGGCGGTGGGCTGGTCGGCCAAAGAGATGCTGGGCAAGACGCCGGGGACGATCACCGCGGTGCGCCCGCTCAAGGACGGCGTGATCAGCGACTTCGAGATCACCGAGGCGATGCTGGGGTACTTCATCCGCAAGGCCGCCGGGCGATCGAGCATCGTGGGCCCGCGCGTGGTGGTGAGCGTGCCCAGCGGCATCACGGAGGTCGAGAAGCAGGCGGTGTACACGAGCACCGAGCGAGCCGGGGCGCGCAAGACGTGGCTGCTCGAAGAACCCATCGCCGCGGCGATCGGGGCGGGGCTGCCCTTCACCGAGCCGACGGCGTCGATGATCGTGGACATCGGGGGCGGGACGACGGAGGTCGCGATCATGTCGCTGGCGGACATCGCGACGTGCGAGAGCCTCCGCGTGGCGGGCGATGACTTCGACGAAGCCATCATCAACCACATGAAGAAGACCTACAACATGATGATCGGCGAGCTGACCGCCGAGCGCATCAAGATCGAGATCGGCTCCGCCGCGTCCACCGAGCACCGGGACACGACGATGGAGGTCCGCGGGCGGGACATGATCTCCGGCCTGCCTCGCAAGACGACGGTGACGACCGAGGAGATCCGCGAGGCGCTGCAGGAGCCGGTGAGCGCCATCTGCGAGGCGTGCACGCGCACGCTCGAGCGGGCCGAGCCCGAACTCTCGGCGGACCTCGTGGACAACGGCATCACGCTGGCCGGGGGCGGGGCGCTCCTCCGCGGGATGGACCGGGTGATCCACAACGCCACGGGCCTGGACGTCAAGATCGCCGACGACCCGCTCACCTGCGTGGCCCGCGGCACGGCGATCTACCTCGAGAACCTCGAGATCTGGAAGGACACCCTCCAGAGCGACATGGACGCGGGCTGATTCGACTTCTGGGGCGTCTTCCCGCACAATCGCCCGACGCATGGGACGACGCAGGCTCAGCCCGAGACGAGCGCTGGCCATCGCGGCCGGGATCGTTCTCGTCCTCGCGCTGCTGCCGACGCGCTACAGCAAGTGGGTCGGCTGGTTCGGTCGACCGACGATGATCGCCATCGGGCCCGCGGCGGAGCCCATCAACCGGCTCGCCCAGTGGGCGCTGCCCCGGCGCACCGGCCCCGCGCAGCCCGAGCAGGTCGAGGCCCTCACGCAGGAGGTCGAGAAATTCCGCACGATGTGGCGCCAGTCCGAAGCGCGACTCGCGGATTCGGAGCGGCGCCTCGCCGACATCCAGCGCGGCAGGGCCCTCAACCCGAACCTTGACCTCGCCCCCATCGTCGCCCCCGTCATCGGCTCCGCGGCGGACCCTTCCAGCGGCCTGCTCAGGGCGCGCGCCGGGCGGGACCGCGGCGTGCAGCGCGACGACGTCGTGGTCGTCGGCGGCGTGCACCTGGTCGGCAAGGTGGTGGACGCGAGCGCCCTCGAGTGCTCCATCCTGCCCATCACGCAGCGCGGCGCGGGGTACATCGAGGGCGTGGTGGACGTGCCGGGCGTGGACGCGGCCGCCCTGCCACGATGCCAGTTGCTGCCGGGGCCCGGGGGTGAGCTCTCGGGCGAGTTCGAGCGCGACGCGGCGGGGGTGGACCTGGGACTGCTGGTGCGCCTGCGCGACCCGGGCTGGCCCGCGTCGGCCCAGATGCTGGTGATCGGCAAGGTGGTCGCCATCCGGCCCAAGGAATCGCAGCCGCTGCGCCAGGTGATCGTGGTGCGCCCGGAGATGGACTTCCGGCGTCTGGGCGAGGCGCTGATCTACGCCTCGGGCCCGGCGGCGAGCGCGCCGGAGGGGGCGACGCCGTGAGAAAGGCGCCGTTCATCATCGCGGCGTGGGTGTTCTTCGGTCTCGAGCTGGGCCTCAAGCCGCTGCTCGAACTGGGGACGAGCCAGGTGGCGCCCTCGTTCGTGATCTCGCTCCTGGTGTTCGTGGCGATGCAGGCGAGCGCGACATCGTCGCTGGGGGCGGGGCTGATGATCGGCCTGCTGATCGACCTGACGAGCGCGCGCACGGCGCCGGCGACGGGCGAGGCGATCACGATCGTGGGCCCGTACGCCCTGGGCTGCCTCGCCGCGTCGTACGCCGTGCTCACCGCGCGCACGATGGTGGTGCGCCATAACCCGATCACGTTCGCGTTTCTCGCGTTCGTGGCGTCGCTTCTGACGCACGTCGTGGCGGCGGCGCTGCTGGAGTTCCGCTCGGTGTACGACCCGGCCGTGACCTTCAGCGCGGCGAGCGAACTGGCGACGCGCTTCGGCTCGAGCCTCTACACCGCGGGCGTGGCGCTGCCCCTGGGCTGGCTCCTGCGCTGGTTCGCGCCTTTGTTCAAGTTCCCGCAGTCGGGCTCGAGCCGCGGCAGGCGGACGTCGCACCGGGGATAGGGCCGACCGGCGCTCCGCGCTCAGACGTCTCCGTGCGCACGCGCAGCGTCTCGCGACGACCAGCCGTCGCCGCGTGTCGCTGGAACGGCGCGCCGGGCACGGCGAGGAGGTCCTTGAGCCAATAGCGCACAACGATGGTGGTGAGGAGCGACAGATCGTGCATCGTGCGGCCCTCCGCGGGTTGGGCGCTCGCGGCGCCGCCGGATGGTGGAACGGGCCCGCGGCACGCGGCGCGGGGCCCGAAGGGGCGCCATAGCCTCGCGCGGGCCGAGCGAACGGGCCGGGCGCGGCCTCTATACTTCGGGCGCGCCGGCGGCTCTGCCGCGCGGGCGCAGGAGGACCCGCACGATGGGCATGTCCGGCAGCATCCTGCACCCGGTGATCGACGGCGAAGAGGCGAAGCGCGCGCTGGCGGCGGCGGAGGCGGCGAAGGACCCGCTGATCGCGGCGAGCGACATCGACATTGAGCGGATGGTGATCGAGCAGCATTACGACCGCTACAGCGCCGACGACCACGAGGTGTGGCGCGTGTGCTTCGACCGGCGGATGAAGCAGCTGGAGCGCGACGCGAGCAACGTGTTCCTCGATGGCATGCGGGCGATCAACCTGAAGCGAGAGCGCGTGCCGCCGCTGAAGGACGTCAACGCCCGCCTGCTGCCGATGACCCGCTGGCAGAGCCGGGGCGTGCCGGGGTACCTGCCGCCCAAGGTGTTCTTCGCGTTCCTGGCGCAGCGCCAGTTCCCCACGACGCTGAGCGTGCGCCCCAAGACCAGCATGGACTATCTGCCCGAGCCGGACATCATCCACGACGTCTTCGGGCACGTGCCGCTGCACGCGGACCCGGTCTTCGCCGAGTTCCTGCAGACCTACGGCCAGGCGGCGCTGCACACCAACGACCCGGCCCACACCGAGCGCCTCGCGCGCCTCTTCTGGTTCACCGTCGAGTTCGGCCTCATCCGCGAGGACGGGCGCCTGAAACTCTACGGCTCGGG
>CAYVSR010000046.1:0-11174 GCA_964453125.1 uncultured Phycisphaeraceae bacterium
CCTCGATCTGCGCGCGCAGCGCGGTCACGACTCCGCCCCTTCCGACGGGCCTGCGGGCTCGTCCGTGGGCGGCGCGCCGTCGGTGATCGGCGCTTCGTCGGGGGCGCCATCGACTGGCGCGCCGGCGTCGGGGGCCTGCGCCGCAGGGCCCGCGTCGCGCGCGCCCGCGCCGCCCGGGAGCAGCGCGGCGACGATCCGTTCCAGCTGCGTCTCGATGCTCGCGTCGATGGTCCCCCGGTCGGACGACGCGACGACCGACCCGCGCGTGACCGCGTCGTCGGCCACGACTTCCGCGTGGCGTGCGCTCGCGAGGCGGGACGCGAGCCCCGCGGCCTCACGCGTCGCCTCGGCGAGGTCGCCCGGGTGCACTCGCAGGGTGAGGCGCGACGGGCGCGCGATCATCTCCAGCACGGCGCGAACCTGGGCCGCCGCGACGCGCGGGTCCACCTCCACCACGCGTTTAGTGACGCGCTCGCCCATGCGCAGCGCGAGCGCCAGCACGTCCGCCCGCGCGTGCATCAGCATCGGCTCGCGCGCCGCCTCGAACCGCTCGAGCGCCGCCGCCCACGCCGCCTCGAGCGCGCTCAGGCGCTCCGCGTGCGTCGCTCGCGCCTCGGTCAGACCCTGCTCGCGCCCCTCCGCCAGTCCCTTCTCGCGCCCCGCCTTGTCGCCCGCGGCGAAGCCCTCCGCCGTGGCGGAGTCGAGCAGGCGCCGTCGCTCGGCCTGCGCCTCGGCCACGATCGCCGCGGCCCGGACCTGCGCCTGGCGCGTGATCTCCGCCGCCTGCGCCGACAGCTCGGCCAAATTGAGAACAATCGCGTCGCGCGGCAGGGCCCCGGCGGCGGAGTGCTTGATGAGCGCCACGCCTCAGCGCTCCCCGCGGGCGCGCCGCACGTCCGTCGCGAGCGCCGTGCGCCGGGGCGTCATACGACCAGCCCCTCGTCGCCGCGACCGGCGATGACGATCTCGCCCGCGTCCTCGAGCCGGCGCACGATGTCCACGATCCGCTGCTGCGCCGCCTCGACGTCGCTGACGCGCACCGGGCCCATGAACTCCATGTCCTCCTTGATGAGCTGCGCCGCGCGCTCCGACATGTTCCCGAAGATCTTCTGCTTGAGGTCCTCCGACGCCGTCTTGAGCGCGATCGCCAGCTCGTCGTTGTCGACCTCCTTGAGCACCGACTGGATCCCCTTGTCGTCCACCATCATGATGTCCTCGAACACGAACATCAGCCGGCGGATCTGCTCGACCAGGTCCGGGTCCTCGCTCTCGAGGCCCTCCATGATCGCCTTCTCAGTCGTGCGATCCACGAGGTTCAGAATCTCCGCCACCGCCTCGACGCCGCCCGCCTTCTCCATCGACTGCCCCAGCAGATTCGACAGCCGGCTCTCCAGCGCTTTCTCCACCTCGCGGATCACCTCCGGGTTCGTCTGCTCCATGTTCGCGATCCGCTTGATCACCTCCACCTGCTTCTGCGGCGGGAGACCGCCCAGAATCTCCGACGCCTTGTGGTGCGGCAGGTGGCACACGATCAGCGCGATCGTCTGCGGGTGCTCGTCCTGGATGAACGTCAGCAGGTTCTCGCTCTCCGCCTTCTGCAGGAACGAGAACGGCGCCTTGCGCACCTGCGTCTGGATCTGCCCCAGCACCTTCTCCGCGAGTTTCGGGTCCATCGACTGCTTCAGCAGCGCCGACGCGTACTCCAGCCCGCCCTCGTTCATGTGCTGCGCCGCGATCGAGACCTGGTAGAACTCCTCCACCACCGCGTCCGCCAGCGCCGGCGACACGCGACCCAGCCCCGCCAGCTCGCGCGTCACCTGCTCCACCGACTCCGACGGCAGGTTCTTCAGCAGCTCCCCCGCCACGATCGCGTCGAGCGACAGCAGCAGGATCGCGGCCTTCGTCAGGCCGTCCAGCTCTTCCGGCCGCTCTGGCAGTTTCTCGCCGTGCTTTCGGGGCATTCCATCGCTCCGGTTCAGACCATCTCGGTCACTCGTGCACCGAGATCCACCTGTTCAGCAGCTGGGCGGCGTCCGACGGCTTCGACTTCACCACGTCCTCAACCTGCTCGCGCAGCTTCCGCGTCCGGATCACGTCGTCCGTCAGCTCGATGCCGGACAGCGCGTTGTCCGCCTCGTCCGCCTCGCCCACCAGGTCCGTCGTCTTCTGCAGCGCCGGCGGGATGCCCACCAGCTCCTCCGCCGAGGGCAGCGCCAGCGCCTTGTTCGACTTGCGGATCATCAGCAGCATCATGCCCACCGCCGTCAGCGCCAGCGCCCCCAGACCCACGTTCTTCACCAGCGGGCCCGCGCCAAGCCCCAGCGCCAGCGCCCCGCCCCCGGCGCCCGCAAGCGACGCCCGCGCCGCATCCGCCATGTCGATCGCATCGGGGATCATGGTCACCACCACATCGCCTTGCACCCCCGCGCCCCCGTCGCCCGAGGCAATCGAGGCGTCCACCTGCGGCTTCACGCCCGCGGTGATCCGCTCCACCTCCGCCAGCACCACCGGGGCCAAGTCCTGCTCCGCCGGCGCCGCGGGCGCGCCCGCGGGCGCAGCGCCACCCGCGCCCGCCGCCTGCTGGCTGCGCCATCGCGCCACGAAGTACGCCCGCGGCACGTTGATGGTCGCGTTGATCTTCGTCGGCATGCCGCGCGGGTCCACCACGCGCTCGACGCTCGTGCCGAACTCGGTCTTCATCTCCGCTTCGCTCTTGGTGTCGCTGGTCTTGGCGCCCGGGCCCCCGGCCCGGTTGATGTCCAGCCCCACGTTGCTCCGCACGCCGGCCTCCGCGCCGGCCGACGCCGCCGCGTCCTCCTTCGTGCTCGTCGTCTCGCGGACGGGCGCCGTCACCGTGCCCTTGCCCGGCTCGAGCACCTTCCGCGTGTCGCGCGTCGTCTGCCGGACATCCACCTGCGCGTTCACCGCCACGATCACCCCGGGGATGTACGACAACAGGTCCAGCAGCTTGTCGCGCACCCGGTCCTCGACCATGGCGGCGTGCTCGATGTAGTTCGACGCGACCGCGGCCGAATCCGGCCTCGCCCGGCGCTGCTGGTTCGTGCTGCCGTCGATCACCCGCACGCTCTCGAGATTCAGCCCGGCGCGCGACGACGCGATCAGGTTCGCCACCGCGTCCACGGTGTCCTGGTCCAGCGGCCGGCCCGTGCTCGTGAACACCGTGGCCGACGCCGTGGGCTTGCGCACCGCTGCGCCCAGCCCGCTCGCGGCCGGCACGTCCAGGATCACGCTCGCCTTCCGCACCCCCTTGAACTGCCCGAGGATCATCGACAGTTCGTTCTGCACCGCGATCGTCGCCTGCTGGCCGCGCTGGTCGCCGGACATCGTCCAGGGCGACTTGGCCGCGAGGTTGTTGAACAGCACGACGTTGTCCGCCGGCAGCGCCCCGTCCTGGCTCATCCGCGCCAGCACCGCGGTGCGCATCTCGGCCGGCACCAGCACGCGACCGCCCGGCCCCATCTTGTGCTCGACCTGCTGGGCCCCCAGGAACGACGCGGCACGCTGCTGCTCCGCCGCGGAGGCGCCCGGCAGCAGTTCGACCATGTCCGGCTTGGCCGTCCAGAGCGCGACGAGGAAGAGGCTCATCGCCATGACCAGCGCGAGGGAGACGATGAGCAGCCGCTGCGACGTCGTGAGACGCCCGAGCGCCGCGCCGATCCTTCGCAGGACCCGCCTGAGCCGGTCCATATCGCTGGCCTCCATGCCCCCGGCGATGTTCCGCCGGGTATCCATCGGCGCGCTCCGCGCGCCGGTACAGACTTCCGCCACCGACGCCGACCCTGGCCTCGGGAGTCCCTAGGTTCGGCTCGCGCCGGTCGCCGCCTTGAATGCCCCGGCCAGCCATCCGTCAGCTCGACCCCCCACCTGCACGATTCGCGGGTTTCGCATCCTGTTCGTATTGCTGCGCGCCCGCTGGCTTGATACGCTCCTCGCGTCCGACGGGCTCCAAACCGGGAATACTCTCATGAGACATTTGGGCAGATTCGGGGCTGGCGTGCTCGCGCTCTCGAGCCTTGTCGCGTTCGCGGAAGATCTCCCGTGGCCCGATGACAGTGTCTGGTGCACAGTCGTCATGCAACAGGCCCGAGACCTCAACGGGGATGGGGTTCGAGACATTGTCGGGTTCGGTTCGTGCGAGATGAACACCGAGACCGGTCCGGGCGTGATCCGCGTGGAGTCGGGCGCGATGGCTCACTTCTCGCCCAGTTCATGACGCCCGACGGGCCGTTCATCCTTGATTTCCTGTGCGCTGAGAACCCCGCCGACCTCGACGGCGATCAGAGCGTCACGCTCGACGATTTCTTCGGCCTGCTCTCCCAAGTGGGCCAGCAAGGCCAGGAGCACATCCCTGGAGACCTCGACGGCGATGGGGCGGTCACGCAGACCGATGTCACTCTGCTGCTGGAAGCGCTCGCGACGACGTACTGGAGCGCCTGGGTAGATGTGCTGAACACGCTGATCGAGACGCACCCGGAGTTCGTCATTGAGACGGACGCCGGCCTCCTGCCCAACCGTCCGTGCCTCGACCCGTACGGCGACTTCTTTTTCTGTGGGGGCGGCGGTGGTGGAGGCGAGCCGGGCGGCCCCGGCGGAAACGGCAGCGGTGAAGGAGGTCAGCCCAACCCCGGCGGCGGGGGAACGTCCATGCCCGGCGGCAGGGGACCCCCGAGCGGCGGCGGCAGCGGGGGCGGAACCGCCCCGTGTTGCGAATGGGAGGTGCAGATCGTCGCACCCACAATGCATCAAGAAAACGGCCAGTGGGTTCGTGACCCGGCCGCGAACTACATGCCGGTCTACGGACGGATGTCGTTCACGGTTGATTGGACGCTCACCACGCCCGGCTGCCGCAACGACTGGGCCTCCTGCTGCCCGAACGGCGCCACGGGCGCGGTGGGCTGGAGGTGGGTGTCCGGACAGAATCTCATCAAGCCCGGCGGAAACCCGTGGGCGTTCGAGTCCAACGGCACGCCGGGCACGATCACGGTGCAGTTTTGGTTCCGACCATGCACCGGCGGGATGATTAGCGACCAGCATTCGATTGTGGTCAAACAATACGACGAGCTCGACATTCGATATGCGGCCTTCATTGAGTGTTCAATAATCGAAGGACCGGTTGAGTGGGAGGGCTTCTTGGGGTATTGGCCATTCTTCGGCGGCGACGGCCGAGGACTGAACCCTGCAACTCCGACCTACCGTGCATTGCTCAACTATGCGCTCCGTGTGTCTGATTTTCAGGGAGTTCCGAATGAGATGCCACTCACAAACATCGGTCCGCCCTTCGGCCAAACAACCGGTTACGGCTCGACTGGTGCAAGCGTGAACGCGACGTTGCCAGCTTGGCAATGCCGTGCAACCCCGTCCGGCGTGCCGTTCGCCGACGCCTGCACGCTTGTGCGAAGCGACTCTAACCATGTGATCCGTTGGCAGCGGCTCACGCCAGACAAAGTCGTCGTGCGGTTCAATCTGACCGCCGCGGACTGCCTTGTGCTGATCGCGCCGTCGCTTCGAGCGTACATCAGTCTTGAACTCAAGCAATTGATCGCTCCGGATACGGGCGCCCAATCCTGTCAGTACCGCATGAGTGGGTTCCGCACAAGGTATCCCTCACACGAAGTCTATGTCGCTGGTCACGCGATTACGACACTGAGCCATCTTGCGATGCAAACCACGCCCCTTGATCTGACTCTGTCGGACTTTTGGCTGCCGGATAACGTGCCATTGACCGGTGAATTCCAGACGAGCCCCTGAATCGCGATTGTGACGGGAGCAACCCCATGAAAATCGTCGGATGCTGCTTCGTGCTTGCGCTGCAGGTCGCCGGATTCGCGCAAACTGGCGCGTCACTCGTCGACCCCCTGAAGTCCAGCAGCGCCGGGCCAGCCGAGGTTCGAGCGTTGAGCGAACTCGCTGACCCCGCGGCTGCCGTCGCCGCGATCGAGCGAGCTCTTTCGGCTGATACGGCATTTGAGTCCGGACGGCCTCGCCAGCTGGCATACGAAGCCCTGTGTGCAATCTCGGTCGAAAAGGGCGATGGAACGAAAGTCATCGCCCTGCCGGAGCAGGTTGCGCTCATTCTGCAGGGAGTTGCGGACGAGGACGCCGTTATCCGCGGCGCGTGCGTGTCTGCGATCCGGCGCATTGATCAACAGCAAATCGGTCTCGCGGTTCCCGCACTGCGCGCCGCCCTGCGAGACGATTCCTGGACCATTGTGGAGTCAGCGGCCGAGGCATTCGGAGTTCGCAAGCTCGTGGATATGGAGGCTGCAGCACGCCTTCGTGGATTGCTATTCGATCCAAGCCACGAGAGCCGACAAATGTGGCAGACGTCTCAACGCAAATGGGCCAATATTCCTACTGAGTTTGGTGATCCCGAAGTTGTGTTCCGCTCGAAGATGGCTGCGGCACGTATCAGCTTGGGGTTTCTCGGGGACGATCTCCCTGGATTCGCCACGCTCGACGCCCGAGGACAGCGTGCGGCCGCGAGGGGCGTATTCGCCAGCTTCTGGGCTGGTAGGGCGATTGTCGATGCATCCGGTCCCGCACAGGTCGCCGCCCTTGAGTTTCTCGCTCAACACTACGAACGGCATCCGGATGACCTCGCCGACATCAATGGCTGGCCGGTGTTGCTCGGAGCGTTCCTTCCACGGGGGCAGGGTGAGGGCAGGCCGGACGTCCCATCGGAGATCGCGCAGAAGGCGCAGGAAGTGTGGCTGAGACTCGCGGCGGCATCAGCCGACCCGAAAATCTCGGACCAATTGACCTCACTTATCCGCAACCGCCCGGCAATTCGGCCTAAGTAGTGCGCAGTGCGCGCTCAGGTGCGGATCTGCTTCACCTCGTCGTACGCCTCCATCACCTTGTTGCGCACCTGCAGCAGCATCTTGAACGCGGTGTCGGCCTTCTGCGTCGCCAGCAGCACGCCCTCGACGTCGGCGCGTTCGCCGCTCTGCAGGTCTTCGATGGCGCTGGTCGCGTCCTGCTGCAGGCGGTTCACATGCTGGATGTTCTGCAGCAGCGCGTCCTTGAAGGTCGGCGCCGCGGGGTCGATGGGCTGCCCGCCGCCGGGCGTGCGCGCACCGGGGGCGCCGCCCGCGCCAGCAAAGCCGCCGACGCTGCCCGTGCTCCGAATCAGTCCGATGGGGTCCGACATGCTCGCCTATCTCTCGGCAATCCGGGCGCCCGAGGGCGCAACTTCATGCCCCGTGGCCTCGCCCTCCGTGGCGGGAACATCGGACGCGCAATCCGTGCGCGTCGCGCAACAACGCTCAGGCGATGAGGCGCAGGGACTGCGCGATCATCGTCTTGGTGGCCTCCGCCGCCGCAAGATTCGCCTCGTAGGCACGCGACGCCTCCATCGCGTTCAGGTACTCGATCGTCGGGTCAACGTTGGGGCTCAGCACGTACCCGGCCAGCGGGGCGCCCTTGGGCTGGGCGTCGGGGTGGTCGGGGTCCCAGCGCTGCTTGAAGGGGGCGGGGTCGAGGCCGATGCTCTCGACGTGCACGCCCGATGCCCGCCCCTCGGCCGTCCGTGCCGCGGGGTCGCCCTGGGCGAGAAACGCGACGCGTCGCCGGAAGGGCGCCAGGTTGCCGTTCGCGTCGCGCGTCGCATCGGCGTTCGCCGTGTTGGCCGAGGCGACATCCAGGCGCACGCGCTGGGCGATCAGGCCGCCGACCGAGATATCGAGCGCTCCGTACATGGGTGGCCCTCAGCCCTCAGGCGATGCGCCCGGAAATCGCGGTCTTCAGCAGGTCGTAGCGGCTCTTCAGCAGGTCGGTGGCGACGCGATACACGCTCGTGTTTTCGGCGACGTCCTGCATCAGGCGCTCGGTGTCCCGGTTGTTCCGGTCGTGGAACAGGATGTTGTTCGACGGCTCGCTCGCGATCGCCCGGAGGTCCCCGCGCGCGTCGCGCCGGAGGTGCTCCGTCTCGCCCCACGCCAACGGGCCGTGCGGCGCCCCTGCTGGCTGCGTCCCATCGCCCGACGCCGCGCTCCGCCGACGCTCTATCGCGGCGCCCAGCGCCCCCTGAAACTCGCTGATCGGCAGGTCCAGCGGCTGGAAGTCCGGGGTGGAGATGTTCGCGATGTTGTGCGCGAGCACGCGCTGGCGCTGCCCCGCGAACCGGATGGTCATCTCCAGGGCGGGGATCGCGTCGGCGTTGGCGAGTTCGCGCAGGAACATGCTGCGGACCGCTCACGCAAACGCCGTTCCACCAGAAGCGCCCCCGGCAGGCCCCGACTCACCCCTCGACCGAAGGCGCCGGGGGCGGGCCTTTGTAGGCCTCGAAGACCGCCTCGACCTCGTCGCGCACCTTCATGAACGCCGCCACGACCTCGGGGTCGAAGTGGCGCCCGGCGCTGTCGGCGACTTCCTTGAACGACCAGTCCATGTCGAACGCGGGCTTGTACACGCGCTTGCTGGTCAGGGCGTCGAAGACATCCGCCACCGCGGTGACCCGCCCCTCGAGGGGGATCTCGGCGCCGGCGATCTTGTTGGGGTAGCCCGTGCCGTCCCACTTCTCGTGGTGCGTCAGGGCGATGCGCTCCGCCATCTGGATCAGCGCGTCGTCGGAGCCGGAGAGGATCCTGCCGCCGATGGTGGTGTGGGTCTCCATCACCGTGCGCTCGTCCTGCGTCAGCTTGCCGGGCTTGCGGAGGACGCTGTCGGGCACCCCGAGCTTGCCCACATCGTGCATGGGGCTGGCGAACATCATCATGCGCGACCAATCGGCCGGGGCGCCCAGGGCGCGGGCGATGGTCTCGCAGTAGAGGCTCACCCGCCGGATGTGCTCGCTGGTCTCGCTGTCGCGGAACTCCGCCGCGGTCGCCAGGCGCAGGATCGTATCGAGGTGCACGCGGGCCAGTTCGTCGCGCATCTGCGAGTTGCGAACGCTGACGGCGGCGAGCGAGCCGAGCCCCGCCACCACCTGCTGGTCGCGCTCGGTGAAGGGTTCAACGGCGCCGTCGTCGCCCCGCTTGTTGATGGCCTGCAGCACGCCGACCACCCGGCCCTGCCCGTCCACCAGCGGCGTGGCCAGCATCGATTCGGTCCGGTACCCGGTCCGCGCGTCGAACGAGCCGTCGAACCGGAAGGGCGAGTCGGCCGGCAGGTCGTGCACGTCGTCGAGGCGCAGTGGCTGCGCGCGGCTGGCGCAAAAGCCCGCGATGGAAGACTCGTCGATCGCGATCGCATTGCCCTTGAGGCCCGCCGTCTGAGCGCCCGCGCCGCCACGCCTGTCGTTGAGGCGCACGCGAACATCAAGGTCCGGCCGGGCGTCGTTCTGTGCGCACACGAACCGGAGCGCGCCCCGGTCATTGATCAGCACGGTGCCCGCCTCGGCCCTGGTGAGCCGGCGCGCCTGGAGCAGCAGCTCCGCGAGGACGTCCTCGACGGGTCGGGCCTCGCTGAGGCGGGCGCACACGCTCAGGAGCGCGTCGAACTCGAGACGCGTGTCCCGCAGGGGCGCACCGGCATCCTCGTGCGCGAACGGCTCGGCCGGCCTTGGAGAGAGCGCGGTCATGCGTGCGGGCCTCGTGTCGAAGGACGGCGCCGCTCTGGGCGGAGCGGGGAGACGCCCACCATCGTACGCCCGATCCGGGGGCTTTCCAAGATGTTCCCGGAGATTCCGCGTTCGCGAGGGACGCGCCGATCCCGCCGCCCGAGACACCCGGGCATGCGGCGCGTGGCCCGAGAACCCCCGCCCGCGCCGATACAGTCCCCGCGTGGCGCGCCGCGTCATCCAGGACAAGTACTTCAAGCAGGCCAAGGCCGAGGGGTATCTCGCGCGCTCGGCGTACAAGCTCCTCGAACTCCAGGAGCGCTTCCGACTCATGCGCGCCGGCGACCGCGCCCTCGACCTCGGCTGCGCGCCCGGCGCGTGGCTGCAGGTCGCTGCGGAGATCGTCGGCCCGCGCGGCGTCGTCGTAGGCGTTGACCTCAAGGAAGTCGCCGAGGGCATCGCGCCCAACGTCGTCACCTTCGTCGGCGACGCCTACGCCGTCGACCCCGCGAACCTTCGCGGCGAGAGCGGCAAGCCATTCGACGCCCTGCTCTCCGACATGGCGCCAAACACCAGCGGCCACGGCGACGACCTCCTGTCCGCGCGCCTCTGCGAGCGCGTGCTCGACATCGCCCCCGCGCTGCTGCGCCCAGGCGGGAATCTCGCCATGAAGATCTTCGAGGGCGCCGCCTCCAACGACGTGCTCCAGCGCATGCGCCAGACGTTCGCCGAGGTCAAGGGGTTCAAGCCGAGCGCCAGCCGCGAGGTCTCGCGCGAGCTGTACTTCGTCGGTCGCGGCCTGCTCGAGCGCCCGCGCAACCAGCTCGCGCCGGTCGGGGCGCCCGCTCGCGGCGCCTAAAAAAGCCCCGAGGCCCCCGGGTTCTCCGGAGGCCTCGGGATCAAGCGGAACACGCGCGGACGGTAAGCCGAGTTCTGTCTCCCTCGAACGCCTTGCGGCGCTCGAGGGGGGCGGCCATTTCTCTGGGCGGGCCGTCGCCGACCCGCTCAAGCGGTCTACCCGCCCCACCGGCTCTCGCCGGACCCTCGGACCGAGGGCCCCCCGGCGCCGTGACGCCGGGGGAGTGGGCTGCGTGACCTTGCACGCGGTGGGGCTTGCCGTGCCACCCTTGCCTGATCCCGGGCTTGCGCCCGGGCCATCGGCGGTTTGCTTTCTGTTGCGCTATCCCTCGCCCGGTGTCCCAGCGGGCGGGCGGGTGTTGCCCGCCACCGTGTCCTACCGTGTTCGGACTTTCCTCCGGACGCCATCGTTGACGCCGGCGGCCGCCAGTCCGCGCTTCGCCCCCATCCTAGGCCCACGGGTACGATGCCCCCATGGCACGGACCGGCGGGGCTGCACCGACGCCCGAGACTCGCGCCGAACGCGGCGCGACGGCGCTGGCGCCGCCGAGACGAACGCTCCTCTGGTTCTCCTCCTCGCAGGCGGCGCTCGTCCGCAAGGTCGTCGAACTCGCCTCGCTCGACGTCGTCGGATGGGGCGTCTCCGACGCCGGCGGCGCCGGGGTGGGCCTCGCTCGCGAAGCCTTCGCCGGCGAACCGCTGGACGACGCGCGCCGCGCACTCATGACCGTCGAGGCGGACGTGGCGCTCATCGCCACCGCGAGCGCTGGCGCCGGGCCCTCGCCCTTGGACGATC
>CAYVSR010000047.1:0-11135 GCA_964453125.1 uncultured Phycisphaeraceae bacterium
TGGTGAACCTGCACGTGGCGGTGCGGGAGTGGGCGCCGGAAGCGGCAACGGCGGCCGACGCCGCGCACCCGGAGGTCGTGTTCCTGCACCGCATCCTGCCCGGGCGCGCGGATCGGTCCTACGGCGTGCACGTGGCGCGGCTGGCGGGGCTGCCGTCGGCGGTGGTGCTGCGGGCGCGCGAACTGCTGGAGACGCTGACGGTCTCGCACGGGGCGGCGGGGGCGGCCGGCGCCCCCTGGGCGGGCGCGAGCGATGACGCGGTCGAGGGCGACGCGAAGCACGCTCCCTCACCGTCGCGTCTCGTCGGCGGCGCTGGGGGCGCGCGCCGGGGACGGAAGGCTGACACGGGCGACGGGGCGGCGGAGGCGGGGCTGTTTGCGCCCGCTGCTCCGGCGGCGCCGGCGGCGCACCCGGTGGTGGAGGAACTGAAGGGTATGAACCTCGACGCGATGACGCCGCTGCAGGCGTTCGATGCGCTGCGGAGGCTGCGGGAATCACTGGGCGAACGGTGAGGCGCCGGCGAATCGGGCGTGGAGGTTGACCAGTGCGCTGAGATCGCCGCGGTCCGCCCAGCGGAGCGCTTCGAGATACTCGGCCCTGATATCGCTCTCGTCGCCGATGGTCGCTTCGGGCCATTCGGTGGGCTGCTCGGCGTGCTGCTTGAGCCAGATGTTTGCGAGCGTCCGCGCCCAGCGGCCGTTGCCGTTGAGGAAGGGGTGGATCGAGACCGCGCGGTGGTGCAGGCGCGCCGCCTGCTCGACGAGCGGCATGCCGGTCTCCTTCCATGCCCGAAGATCGTCGAGCAGCGATTGCAGGTCGGTCTCGATCTTGTGCGCCGGAGCGCCGAGGTTCAGTTCGGCGGTGCGCACCGCGCCCGCCCAGGACCACACGCCGCCGAACATCTCGGCGTGCAGGCGCTTGACCCATGCAAGATCGAACGGCGCGGCGCGCGGCGAAGGGCGCGCGGCGAGGTACTTCACCGTCGCCTTCCGGGTGTTCTCGGCTTCGACGAGATTCAGCGCCGTGCGCGTGCGTATGCCCCGGGGCTTGAGGCCTGAGAGATCGTCGATCGGCGTCTCGCCGGGGATGGGCTCGAACGGGCGCTTCACGGCGCCCAGAGCCTGCGCGAGGGGCCGGCGAGCAGCTCGTGCACCGTGCGCTCCACCATGGCCTCGCGCGCGTCTGCGTGCACGGCCTGCCCCTCGAGCGCGGCGCCTCCCTGCACGAGGCGAACCAGACGCTCAGCCTTCGATCTCGCCTGCGTTTCGCGCACGCTCTCGGCGTCCTGGAACTCAAGCGTGACGTCGCCGCCGAGTGCGCCCGCAACCGCTTGCAAGGCGCCGAGCGACACGGTCTCGGCGCGAGCGGAGAAGAGGCGCTTGACTGTGGCAACCGACACGCCGCTGCTCGCGGCGAGGGCATCGAACCCGATGCCAAGCGCGTTGCGGCGCTGCTGCAGCGCATCGAGGATCGAACGGGGATGGCGGGACGTGGCGATCATGGTGTCACTCCATCCAATATCGTAGCATATACGATATCAAATACAAATATCTCGTATCTTTTAAGAACTTAATGTCGCCGGACAGCCGACATCGGGTGCGGCCGAGTCTTGGCGTCGACGGTCGATTCGGCAGTGAAATCTGGCTGAATTACTCGCGTTCAAATATTGTTAGTACAGACTAATCAACGAACGCCGAGTCCGCGTGCGGGGAACGCTCTCGCAGCAAGTATTCTGCGCCCATGCCCCTCACCCACTACCGCACGCTCGGGCGATCCGGGCTCCGTGTCTCGCCGCTGTGCCTGGGGACGATGACCTTCGGGCTCGAGTGGGGCTGGGGGTCGGACGCGGCCGCGTCGGGGGCGATCCTCGCCCGCTACCTCGACCTCGGGGGCAACTTCCTCGACACGGCGAACATGTACACCAAGGGCCACTCCGAGCAGATCATCGGGGAGTTCTTCCGCTCTCCGGCGCGCGGCGTGACGGCATCGGGCGGCGCGAAGGCGGGCGTCTTCCACAACCGGGACCGCGTCGTGCTCGCGACCAAGTTCTTCGGGGGGATGCACCTGGGCGACCCGAACTCCGGCGGCGCCGGGCGCAAGGCGATCGTCGATGCGCTTGAGCATTCGCTGCGCCGACTGAAGACGGACTACATCGACCTCTACTGGATGCACTGCCAGGACGCGTTCACGCCCATCGAGGAGACGGTCCGGGCGCTCGACGACCTGGTGCGCGCGGGAAAGGCGCGCTACATCGGGTTCTCCGATACGCATGCCTGGAAGGTCGTGCAGGCGGCGATGTTCGCCGAGCGTCACGGCTTTGCGCCGGTGGTCGCCCTGCAGCACGAGTATTCGCTGGTGGACCGCACGATCGAGGGCGAGATCGCGCCGATGGCGGTGGAGATGGGCATGGGGCTCACGCCCTGGTCGCCGCTGAAGGGCGGGATTCTGTCGGGCAAGTACAACCGGTCGTCGACGGCGAAGGACATCAGCCGCGGGGATTGGCTCTCGAAGCACCTCAACGAGCGCGTGTTCGGGATTCTCGACACGGCGGGCGCGGTGGCGGCGGAGCACGGGCTGGACGGCGCGAAGGGCGGCGTGGCGAAGGTGGCGCTGGCGTGGCTGAACGCGAAGCCGGGCGTGGCGTCGCCGATCTTCGGGGCTCGAACGCTGGAACAACTCGAGCAGAACATCGCGTCGCTCGAGGTGGCGCTGACGCCCGAGCAGGTGGCGCGCCTGGACGACGCGAGCAAGCCGGCGCTGAACTTCCCGTTCGATTTCGTGCAGAACGCGGCGCCGTTCATGCAGGCGGGCACGACGATCAACGGGAGGCCGAGCGCGGTGTTCCCGCTGGCGCCGCAGAACGACGACGAGCGGCGCTGATCAGCGCGTGGCGCCGGGCAGGGGCGCCTCCCCCACCGCGACGCTGAAGATGGCGTCGATGTGCGCCTGGGCGGAGTCGAGCGTGGGGATGTCGCGCGGCCAGTCAGGGTGGCCGGCGAGCATGGCCTGCTCGGTGCAGCCCAGCAGCAGCGCGGCGGCGCCTTGGGCGAGGAGGCGGCGGGCGATGGCGGCGTAGCGGGCGACGGACGCGGGGTTGACCACGCCGCGGACGAGCTCGTCGAAGATCATGCGGTGGAGTTCCTCCTGCTCGGCGGGCGAGGGGAGGACGGTGTCGATGTTTCGCTCGCGGAGGGCGCGGGCGTAGAAGCCGTCGCGCATGAGGAAGCCGGTGCCGGTGAGCGCGAGGGAGGTTATGGCGCGCCGGCGCGCCTCGGCGGCGACTGCGTCGACGATGTGCAGGAGCGGGATGGAGGGCGGAGTGATCTCGTCGAGCCCGCGGTGGGTGGTGTTGGAGCAGATGGCGGCGAAGTCGCAGCCGGAGCGCTCGAGGACCGCAAGTTCGCGGGCGACCTCGGCGCCGACGCGGGCCCAGTCGGCCTGGGCGGCCCAGCCCATGTACATGCGCAGGTTGACGCTGACGAGCACGATGCGCGGGAACTCGTCGCGCTGGAGGGCGGCCATGCTGCGGTCCACGAGGCCGCGGTAGTAGTCGAGGGTGGAGTGCGGGCTCGTGCCGCCGATGAGGCCGATGGTGCGGATGGGCGTTCTCGGCCCGGCTGCGGCCGGAGCGGGCTGGGCGGCGGTGGCGTGGGGCATGGGGTCTCCGGCGCGGGTAGTGTGGCGTCAGCGAGGGCGCCCATGCTTGATACCGAATTCCTGAGAGCGAAGTTCGCGCTGGCGAAGGGGTACGGAGAGTACGTGCGCACGGGGAAGCCGGCGCAGCAGGAGGCGTGGGCACGGGTGCATGATTCGGTGGCGCTGACGCCGGCGCAGCGGGCGCTCGTAAGGTCGTTCGAGCGGCGCCTGCACGTGCTGGTGTCCAGCGGCATGTGGTGCGGGGACTGCTCGGCCCAGTGCCCGATGCTGGCGCGGATCGAAGAGGCGAACCCCGAGCGCGTCGCGGTGCGGTTCGTGGACCGGGACGAGCACGCGGACTTCGCGTCACGCGTGATGATCAACGCGGGCAACCGCGTGCCGACGGCGGTGTTCATGGCGGAGGACTTCGAGTTCGTGGGGCTGGTGGGCGACCGCACGCTGACGCGCTACCGAGCGGTTGCGGCGCGGCAACTGGGCGCGTCGTGCCCGCTGCCGGGCGCGGCCGTTCCGCCGGAAGAACTGGCGGCGACGGTGCAGGACTGGGTGGACGAGTTCGAGCGGGTGCACCTGCTGCTGCGCCTGTCGGCGCGGCTGCGGGAGAGGCATGGGGATTAGGCGACGAGCGAGCAAACGTGCCGACTCGGCAGCGCGCAGGGGGCGCGGTCAGAGACTCGCGTCGAGGCCGGATGGCGAGTCGCTGGAGGGGGAGTAGCGAAGCCAGCAGCCCTCACCCTGCCCTCTCCCGCGCGGCGCGGGAGAGGATGCTCGGAACGTCGACGACGCTCTCGGCGCGAAGCCGTCCGAACGCCGTCGATGACGCCGCCTGGCTACGGCGCGGCCGGCGTGTTCTCCGCCTTCCACTGCATCGCCATGCGGATGCGGTTGTAGCCGCTGGGGTGGTCGAAGAAGAGGATCTCCTCCCACTTTCCCGGGCGCATCTTGCGGTACTCGCTGAGCATGAGGGCGGCCTCGGCGAAGCCGTCGGGCTGGCGCGCGGCGTTGAGGCCGAAGGCGTCGGCCTCGACCTCGGCGATGCGGATGATGGAGTTCGTGACGGGCGTCATGACGAAGAGGCAGACGCCGAGGAGGAGGGCAATGAGGGGGAGGCCGGCGGGGTCGGCGACGGAGGCGACGCCCCAGCGGGCGCCGCGGGAGCGCACGATGCGCTCGAAAGCCCACGCGGTGAACCCGAAGCCGACGACGAAGACGAGGCCGAGCGCGACGAGGTGCTTGTAGATGTGGTTGAGGACGTAGTGGCCCATCTCGTGGCCCATGACGGCCTCGACGGACTCGGGCGAGCAGCGGTTGAGGAGATTGTCGTTGAGGGAGATGCGCATGGTGCCGAAGGCGCCGCTGACGTTGGCGCTGACGCGCTTGGACTGCTTGGATGCGTCGAAGACCCACACGTTGTCGGCGGGGATCTCGTTGGCGCGGGCGAGGGAGAGGATGGACTCACGGAGCGGGCCGGCGCCCATGGGCTCGTACTTGTTGAACAGGGGCGAGATGTAGACGGGCGACAGGACGAGCCCGACGGCGAGCAGCGCGACCGTGCCGACGGAGGCCCACACCCACCACGTCTTGCGCACGCGGCGCAGGATGGCGTACAGCAGCATGATGGCGAGGCCGCCGAACACCGCGCTCACCGCGAACGCGATCATCTGCTCGGCGAACCAGGGGCCGAAGGCCTGGTTCGAGAGCCCGTACTTGTGCTCGCGGAAGTAGCCGGTGTAGATCGTGAGGGGCAGGCCGGCGAGCGCGGTGACGACGATGAACTACACGCCGTAGAGGAGAGACTGAATGCCGCGCCATGAGGAGACGCCCGCCGCGATGCGCTGCATGCGCGCGGAGAGGCCGGTGGCGAGAAGGGCGAGCAGGACGGCGGAGGAGAACAGGAACTCCCACGCCTGGAGCCAGTAACCGCCCTCGAAGTACGCGTCGGACTTGGCGCGGGCCTCGGGGGTCATGCGGTTCATGTACGCCTCGGTGGCGGCCTCGACGTCGAAGGCGGGGCCGCGTGGGGGCGCAGGGGCGACCGCCGGAGCATCGATCGCGGCGGGCGGGGGCGTTTCCGCGCCGGTCCAACGCTCCTTGAGCGCGGGCGATTCGGGCTGGGTCGCGGGGGTCTGACGGGCCGCGCCGCTCGTCGCGAGCATGGCCGAGACGAGCAGGAGGGCAATTGCGTGCGCGAGGCGGGGCATGGACGGTCTCCGTGGGGCGCGTGGGGCCCGCGTGCGCTGCGGCGGCGCCTCCGAACGGGCGCCCGCCGGTGCAACGGTGAAGGATCGGCCAAGTACACTGGGATTGACGAATCGCGGCCCGGCCGGCAGACGGCGAGGGGCCGGTTCGCACCCACTGGAGCCCCCGCGTGCCGCTGGCAACGTCTCTCGCTCGCGTCGCGTCCGCCTCGCTCGCCGCCGCCCTGTTCCTGAGCGCGGGGGCGCTGGCCCAGGCGCCCAAGGACGCGGCCAAGCCGGCGGCGCCCGCCAAGGCGGCGGCGCCCGCGTCGGACCTGCCGTCCATCCAGTTCGAGAAGTACGCGCTGCCCAACGGCCTCGAGGTGATCCTGTCGCGCGACGCGCGCCTGCCGATGGTGGCGGTGAACCTGTGGTACCACGTCGGGCCCGCGAACGAGGAGCCGGGACGCACCGGATTCGCGCACCTCTTCGAGCACATGATGTTCCAGCGCTCGAAGAACGTGCCGGAGGACTCGCACTTCAAGCTGCTCGAGGGCGCCGGGGCGAGCGACATCAACGGCACGACGGACTTCGACCGCACGAACTACTTCCAGACGCTGCCCTCGAACCAGCTCGAACTCGCGCTGTGGCTCGAGTCCGACCGCATGGGCTGGCTGCTCGACACGGTCACCCTCGGCTCGTTCATGAACCAGCAGGACGTCGTCCGCAACGAGCGGCGCCAGAGCGTGGAGAACCGGCCCTACGGCATGGCGGAGGAGGAGCTCTTCCACCAGCTGTTCCCCAAGGAGCACCCGTACTACGCGAGCGTGATCGGCAGCCACGCGGACATCCAGGCCGCCACGCTGGACAACGTGAAGTCGTTCTTCAAGCAGTACTACACGCCCAACAACGCGTCGCTCGCGATCGTGGGCGACTTCGACCCTGCGGAGACCAAGAAGCTGGTCGAGAAGTACTTCGGCTCGCTCAAGCGCGGGGCCGATGCGCCGAAGGTGAACGTGAAGACGCCCGCGATCACGGCTGAGCGTCGCGCAACGGTGAAGGATCGCATCGAGCTGCCGCAGGTGACCATGGCGTGGATCACCTCGCCGATCTTCACGTCGGGCGACGCGGACCTGATGGTCGCGGCGCAGGCGCTGGGCGGTGGCAAGAGCAGCCGGCTGTACAAGTCGCTGGTGTACGACAAGCAGATCGCGCAGGAGGTCTCGGCCTCGCAGTACTCGCTGACGCTGGGGTCGGTGTTCACCATCCAGGCGAAGGCGCGCCCCGGGCACACGGCGGAGGAACTCGAGAAGGCGATCGAGGCGGAACTCGAGGCGCTGCGCACGACCGGGCCCGACGCGGCCGAGATCGAGCGCGCCGTCAACACGCTCGAGACGGGGATCGTGTCTGGCCTCGAGCGTCTGGGCGGCTTCGGGGGCGTGGCGGACCGCCTCAACATGTACAACCACCACCTGAAGGATCCGGCGTACCTGCCCAAGGACATCGCGCGCATCCGGGCGGTGAACCAGGCGTCGGTCAAGAAGGTCGCGAGCGAGCAGCTGAAGAATTCGGCGCGCGTGGTCGTGCAGTGCGTGCCCGGCGAGCCGGACTTCGGCGCGCCCGTGGCCACGCCCGCGGCGCCCTCGGAAGAGATGGCCAAGAGCGGGAGCGAGTCGGTGAACCCCTCGGAGGCGTGGCGCGCCACGCAGCCCGGCGCGGGAACCGCGCGGGCGCTGAACCTGCCCACGCCGCAGACCGCGACGCTGGCCAATGGCTTGACGCTGATGCTGACCAACCGACCCGGCCTGCCGCTGGCGGCGGCGGCGCTGGTGGTTCGCGCGGGGTCGGACGCGACCCCGGTCGCGTCGCCGGGCATCGCGTCGTTCACGGCGGAGATGCTCGAGGAGGGCACGGCGACGCGGTCGTCGGCGCAGATCGCCGATGAGGCGGCGCGCTTGGGCGCCACGGTGAACACCTTCTCGGGGACGGACGCGACGACGGTCTCGACCGCGTCGCTCAAGAAGAACTTCGGCCAGGCGCTGGCGCTGATGGCGGATGTCGCCGTGAACCCGGCGTTCCCGGCGGCGGAGGTCGAGCGGCGGAAGGCGGCCCGCATCGCCGACCTCGCGGAGGAGCGCGACAACCCCGGGCGCGTGGCGCGGGCGTGCGCTCGCGTGGCGCTCTACGGCGGGACGCACCCCTACGGGCTCAACCCGCTGGGCACGGAGGAATCGATCAAGGCGACGACGCGCGAGTCGCTGCAGGGGTTCTGGAAGGCGAACTACGCCCCGAACAACTCGGCGCTGGTGGTGGCGGGCGACATCACGATGGACGAACTCAAGCCGATGGCCGAGAAGGCCTTCGGCGCGTGGGCCAAGGGCGAGACGAAGGCCGCCCCGCTGCCCGAGCCCAAGCCGACGGCGGCGCGGCTGATCCTGGTGGACAAGCCCGGCGCGGCGCAGACGAGCGTCTCGGTCGTGACCCTCGCGGTCTCGCGCAACACGCCGGACTACCCGACGCTGGAAGTGCTGAACAACGCGTTCGGCGGGCTGTTCTCGAGCCGCATCAACATGAACCTGCGCGAGGAGCACGGGTACACCTACGGCGCCGGGTCGGGCTTCCGGCTGACGCGCCGCGGGCCCGGATACTTCTCGATCGGGTCGGGCATCCGGACGGACGTGACGGCGGAGGCGATCGGCGAGATCGTGAAGGAGATCGACCGGATCGTGAAGGAGCCGCTGTCGGCCGAGGAGATGGCGCTGGCGAAGGACTCGTACGTGCGGTCGCTGCCGGGGACGTTCGAGACGAACGCGGGCGCCGCGGGCGGGTTCTCGGAGATCTTCACGTACGACCTGGGCGCCGGTTACTTCACGAAGCTGCCGGGGCGGATCGACGCGGTGACCGCGGAAGCGGCGCTGGCGGCGGCGAAGGCGCGGTTCACGCCGGGCTCGTTCAAGTTCGTGTGCGTGGGCGATCTGTCGAAGACTCGCGAGAAGCTCGAGGCGCTCAAGCTCGGCGGCGTCGAGGTTCGCAATACGGACGCGTCGATCAAGGAGAGCGCCGGCAACGGCAAGTAAGCGGGGCTGGGCATGCGCGGGATCGGGCGTTGGACTCGGGCGTTCGCGGCGTGCGCGCTGCTGAGCGGGGCGTGCGCATCGGCCCACGCCCAGACGGCGCCGGACGCGCGGGCTCTGCTCGCGGAGGCGATCGCCGTCCTGCGCGCGGCGCCCTCGATGGGCGGCGAACCGATCGACTGGACGGCGGCGGGTGAGCGGCTGAGCGCGGGGCTTGCGCCCGGGGCGGTTCCGGACGAGGCGCACCGCGCGATCGCTGAAGCGGTGGCGCTGCTGAAGGACCCGCACGCGCGGTTCGTGGCTCCGACGCCTCCGCCCGTGCCCGCACCTTCGCTGGCGCATGCGGAGGGACGGGGCGAGGCGCCCGGAGCCGCTGCGTCGAAGGCGCCCGAGCCGTCGGCGCAGCGCCCGCCCGTTCCGACCCGCCCGGAGGGCCGGATGCTCGAAGAGGGCATCGCGTACGTCGTCGTGCCGATGTGCGCGGCGCCGGATGTGGAGGGACTTCGGGCGTACGCCCTCGAACTCCGCGCAACGCTGGCGCGCCTCGCGAAAGAGGCGCCGCAGGGCTGGGCGCTCGAACTGCGCTTCAACGGGGGCGGGAACGTGTGGCCGATGCTGCTGGGTCTGCAGCCGCTGCTCGGCGACGGCGGGCACGCGACGTCCGTCGTCGGCGCCGGAGTGACGCAGGTGTTCGGCTGCACGGGCAGCGACGCGTGGCTTGAGACCGACGGCAAGCGCGAGGTGCAACTCTCACTTCCAGACGCCCCGCCTGTCATGCCGATCGGCGGCCCCATCGCGGCGCTCATCGGGCCGTGGACGATGAGTTCGGGCGAGATGATCGCGCTGGCGCTGCGCGGGCGGGCGCGCCTGCTTGGCGAGCCGACGGCGGGGCTCACGACGGTGACCTATCCCTTCCCGCTCTCGGACGGCTCGACGCTCTCGCTGCCCACGTCGCGCATGGGAGATCGGGATGGGATCGCCGCGAAGGGCGAGATCGTGCCCGACGAGGCGGTCGCCATCGGCGACTGGCCGACTGCGGAGGACGAGGTCGCGTGTGCCGCGGCGAGGTGGGTGTCGTGGCGCCGGGGCGAGAAGTAGCGTGGGGCGGCGCCGGTGAATCAGCGAGCGTGGCCGAGCCGCGCGCTGGTGCGCGCACCCTCCCCGGCGTACGCACCGACGTACGCGACGCGCGCCGTGGCGATCGACCAGGCGCTGGCGGAGCGTCAGCACTCGGCGTACGTCGCGGCGCTGCGCGCGTGCGGGCTTGAGGTGCAGTCCCTCTCGCCGGATCCGGGGCGGTTCGACTCGGTGTTCATCGAGGACACGGCGGTGGTGTGGGGCGATCGGGCATTGTTGACGCGCATGACGCCCGCGCGCGAGGGGGAGCAGGGCGCCGTGGCGGAGGCCCTGCGCGATACGCACGAGATCGTGCGACTGCCCGAGGGAGCGCTGCTCGAGGGGGGCGACGTGCTGCACGCGGAGGACATCACCTTCGTGGGGCTGTCGTCGCGGACGAACGAGGCGGGGGCTGACGCGGTGGCGGCGCTGGTTGGACGCGACGGACGCCGGGTCGTGCGAGTTCCCGTGGCGCGATGCCTGCACCTGAAGACCGGCGCGACGCGGCTGGGGGATCGCACGGTCCTCGCGGCGCCGAGCCTCATCGACACTGGCGCGTTCCGGGGGTTCGAGATCCTCGAGGTGCACGAGAACGAACGCGGCGCGGCGAACGCGATCCGGCTAGAGGGCGGCGTGCTCATGGCGGCGGGTCGCCCGCGGGCGCAGGCCCGGGTCGCAGACTTCTGTTCACGGCATGGGCTCGAATTGACAACCCGGGAAGTCTCGGAGTTTGAGAAGGGGGACGGGTCGCTGACGTGCATGTCGATCTTGTGGTGAGGCGCGGGTCGAAGCGCGCCACGGTGGGCGGGTCACAGGGGTGATCGGCCCGAGCTTGCGCTCGGCGCTCCGTCGAGCATCGCAAGTGAGCCGGCGAGCGCACGGGGCGGATCGCACGGGCGCAAGTGTGCGGTGCGATGCTGTATCCTTTTGCCCGTCGTCGGACGCGTCGTCGGAGCCGCGCATGCAATCGATCTGGGTCATCCTCGGTTCTCTCGCCGCGTTCGCGGTGGCGTACCGGTTCTACGGCGCCTTTCTCGCCGCAAAGGTCGCGGTGCTGGATGACCTGCGCGCCACGCCGGCGCACCGGCTTCGGGACGGGGTGGACTTCCATCCG
>CAYVSR010000048.1:0-957 GCA_964453125.1 uncultured Phycisphaeraceae bacterium
CTCGGCGGCGGCCTTGACGTCGTAGGTCCCCGCGACGATCTGGTCGAGCGCCTGGGCCGAGGTAGACGAGGGTCTCGAAGGCGAGGAGGGGGACCAGGACCGCGGCGATGGCGAGGACGAGAAGCGTGGCGGTAGACCAACCGTCGGGCCAGTTGCTGCGAAAGACCGCGTACGCCGCCACAAGCGAGAGCGCGAGGCAAGGCGCAGCGAGCATCCAGCCCACGCTCGCGTGACCGACGATCGTCCACGAGTGCGCATGAGTCACGCGCCAACCACGGCGCCAGCCGAGCATGCGCAAGCCCAACGCTTCGATCGCCGATGCGCCGAGCGACAGCGCGAACACGCTGAACGAAAGCGAGAGATGGACCAGCACGGCGTCCGCCGTCGGGAAGCGGGCATCGTCCCCGCCGAGCAATAACTCGATGCCGGTAAACAGCACGACCGTCCAGAGAACGGATGCAACGGCGCAGGTTGCCGCCGCGAGTTGGAAGCCATTGCCGCCGGCGACACGTACCCCGCTCCAGCCGCGTCTTGGCGCCCGGAGAACCGTGATCAGCGTCCGGGCCCAGTTCGCGACGCTCCGGCGGCGCTGCCATGCCGTGCCCACGCGCCTCTCCGGCAAACTCTCCGCGATCGGCCTCGCGCACTCCGGACAGTTGAGGGAGGGGTCTGCGCCGAGGCGCGCCTCGATCGAGCCGACGTCGTAGCCGCAGTTCTCACAGAGGATGAGCGAGGGATCGAGCACGCGGAGAAGGGTATCGCTGAGCGCCGATGAAGTCGCAGGAGGCCGCGCGCTTCATGCGCCTGCCTCGCTCGCCCCCGTCGCCCTCCGCCCTCGTCAGCCGACCGTCACGCCGGCGCGCGCCGCAGCCGCGGACCTGCACGCCCCCGGCGCTCCCTCTCCCGTCGCTTCGACGGGAGAGGCGCAGGTGAGGGCTCCACAACTAGCGTTTCTCC
>CAYVSR010000048.1:967-11081 GCA_964453125.1 uncultured Phycisphaeraceae bacterium
CGATGACGCTCTTGCGCACCGGGCGTCACGACCCACGCCAGTCCGTGCGCCCTTGCTCCCGTCGCTGCCGCTCCGGGCTCTGACGAGCGCGCGAGGCGGGCGCGCGCCGCGCGTCGCCTGTTCGCCTCTTCGTCATTTCGCCTCTTCCCCTCTTCGCCCCAGCGGGGCCCGAGATCGTTGCCACGGGCCGCGTCGCGCCTCGCGACGCGCGCCCGTGGATTGCTCGCGTTCGCGAACACCGCCCCAGCGGGGCGGCGGAAGCCCTGAAGAAGCCTCACCGCATCCCGCGCCGCGTACACTCTCTCCGGTGGACCGGGCCCTCCCCATCCTCTGCGAGAACTGCGGCTACGACGTCGACTCGCTCGTCGCGCGCCTCGGCGCTGAACCGGGGCTGAAGTGCCCGGAGTGCGCCAAGGCGATCGCGGAGAGCCTGCCAACAAACCGCCCTGGAACTCCATGGCAACGCCGCAAGAATGCACTCACCTACGCAGCCACCCTGCAAGCCACCACGCGACACCCGGTCCAGGTTTGGCGTATCGCACAAAGCGACCCAGATACGAGCATCCTCTTTGGACTCTTGAACACAGTCCTTACCGTCATTGCTTGGATCGCGGTCGTGTGGCGGCATGTTGCGCCAAGCGATTTTCGGATCGGATTTGGGGCGACCATCGCTCAGAACCAGGACGCGATTGCCTTTGTCCTCTCGTGCGCGATGTGCGCGCTCTTTGCGCTTTGGCTGATCAGGGTTGTGACTCGCTTCTTCATTCGCGCGATCAATCGATGGAACGTGTCACGCCAGACGCTCGCGCTCGTCACGGACCACACCTGCTTGGCCTTGCTCACCGGACCGGTCCTCTTCGTGGCGGCGGACGGTTTCCGTGCGTGGGTCGGGAGCGCGATGACCCCGCCATTTGAGATAGCCGTCCAATCGTTCCGGATCGCATCTGTCGTCCTCCCGATCCTGCTCTTCGCCGCATGGAGCGCCTCAGGCGCCCGCGCCATGCGCTTCGCCAATCCGCCTCGCCCTTAAACGTCCCTGACGCTCCCTCTCCCGTCGCCCCGGCGGCGACGGGAGAGGCGCAGGTGAGGGCTCCACCCCTACCGCTTCTCCCCCGCTCGAAGCACGATGACTTTCGTGGGCGACGGGCGTCCATGCCCACGGCAGTCCGCGAGCGCTTGCTCCCGTCGCTGCCGCTCCGGGCTCTGACGAGCGCGCGAATCGGCCGCGCATCCCGCCTCGTTCTCCGTCGGCCCATCCCCGCCTCCGTCCCTCTGTGGCCCCGCCACTTCCCCCTACAATCCCCGCCCATGCTCCCCCGCCGCCCCACTCGTCAGATCTCCCTCGGTGACTCCCGCGTCGGCATCGTCCGCATCGGCGGCGGGCTGCCCGCGTCGCACCCGCTCTCGGGCGGCAAGGCCACCGACGCCGCGCCGGTCGTCGTCCAGACGATGACCGCCGGTTACACGCACGACGTCGACCGCTGCGTGGCCGAGATCCACAAGATGGCCGCCGCCGGGGCGGACGTCGTCCGCGTCGCGGTCCCCGAGAAGAAGGACACCGAGGCCCTCCGCCACATCATCCCGCAGGTGCGGGTGCCGATCGTGGCGGACGTCCACTTCCACTTCCAGCGCGCCCTCGAGGCCGTGGAATCGGGCGTGCACAAGATCCGGCTCAACCCCGGCAACATCTCCGACCGCGACCAGGTCAACGCCGTCATCGACGCGTGCAAGGAGCGGGGCATCCCCATCCGCATCGGCGTCAACGAGGGCTCGATCATCGAGCGCAAGGACAAGCAGAAGCGCAAGGAAGAACTCGGCAAGTACTTCGCCGGCCACCGCCAGGGCCACCTCATGGCCCTCATGATCGCGAAGCTCGAGGAGTACCTCGACATCTTCCACGACCGCGAGTTCTTCGACATCGCCATCAGCGCCAAGTCGATGGACGCCGCTTTCGTGTTCGACGTCTACTCCGAGATCAGCAGGCGCTTCGACTACCCCCTCCACCTCGGCGTCACGCACGCGGGCACCAAGGAGACCGGCTGCATCCGCTCCGTCGCGGCGCTCGGCGCCCTGCTCGCCACCGGCGTGGGCGACACCATCCGCATCTCCTACGCCTCCGACCCCGTGTACGAGGTGCAGGACGGCCTTGAACTGCTCTGGTCGCTGGGCCTCCGCGAGCGCAAGGGCGTCGATCTCATCGCCTGCCCAACCTGCGGGCGCATCCAGGTCGACCTCTTCACGCTCGTGCAGGACGTCCGCAAGGCCCTCGCCGACGTGATCACCGTGCCCATGAAGGTCGCCGTCATGGGCTGCATCGTGAACGGCCCGGGCGAGGCCGAGGGCGCCGACGTCGCGGTCTTCGCCGGCGACCGTCGCGGCATCATCTACGTGCAGGGCGAGCGCGTCGCCAACGTCCCCGAGCCCGAGATTCTTGACCGTCTCCTCACCGAGTGCCGCCAGTTCCAGGACCGCGTGCTCCGCGGCGAGGCGAAACTTGGCGAGAAGAAGGTCGACATCGTCCCGCCCGACCCGATCGGCGACCTCGGCTCGGGCTTCGACAAGATCGCCGCCCACCAGGTCGAGACGCGCCCCGTCGTCGCGCCTCTCACCGTCGGACGCACCTGACCGGCGCCAGCGCCGCACGCGAGCCCGCGCCCTCCCCGCGCCGCCGCATCCCCGTGCCACGGACCCGCGCCGCGGGTCCGTGCTCCCGACACACCGATGCTCCGCACGCGCACCCGCGCGCCGCGCCCCGGCCCGCCGACTATGCTTCCGGCGTGTCGCAGCAACCATATACGCCGCCGGCGCCCGTCCCCGGGCGGGCCACCGAATTCCAGACCGAGCTCGAGGCGCTCAACCAGCGCCTCTGCCGCGAGGGCGTGATCGCCGTCGAGATTCTCGAGGGCGCGGTTGACGCGCTCAAGCGCTGCGACCGCGAGGCCGCGTCGCACGTGCGCAAGCGCGACAGCGAGGTCGACCGCGAAGAAGTGCGCATCGAGGAGGACGTCGTCCGCCTCATCGCCCTCCGCCAGCCCGTCGCGAAAGACCTCCGCCGTCTCATGGTCATCCTCAAGGCCAACGCGGACATCGAGCGCATCGCCGACCACGCCAGCGGCGTGTGCAAGGCCGTGCTCTACCTCACCGAGCCCAACCCCCCGCTCTGGCCCCAGTCCCTCCTCGAGATGGCCGACCGCGTCGTCCCCCGCGCCCACGAGGCCCTCCGCGCCATGCAGACCCTCGACGCCGACGCCGCCGAGCGCCTCATCCGCGACGACCGCACGCTCGACTCCCTCGCCAAGCGCACCTTCGAAGAGATCGAGCAGAGCGAGCAGTCAGGCCGCCTCACCACGCGCGCGGCGCTGCTCGCCTTCCGCGCCTCCCGCGAGTTCGAGCGCGTCGCCGACCTCTTCTCCAACATCTGCGAAGACATCATCTACGTGCAGACCGGGCGCATCGTCCGCCACGCCAAGAGCATGGCCGCCGCCCAGGCCTGACCGCGCCCGCCCGCGAAGCGCCGATCCATGCCCAACGCCGCACTGCTCGAGGCCTTCCCCACGCCCGCCGAGGCCGGCGCGGCGCCGTTCGTCATCGAGCACATCTGCGAGGAGTTCACCAGCCTCTGCCCCAAGACCGGCCACCCGGACTTCGGCGTCGTCACCGTCCGCTTCGCGCCGCGCCCCGCCTCGCCGCGCGGCTGCGTCGAACTCAAGTCCCTCAAGCTCTACTTCCAGTCCTTCCGCACCGAGGGCATCTTCTACGAGGCCGTCACCAACACCATCCGCAACGACCTCGCGGCCCTCATGAACCCCGTGTGGCTCGAGGTCGTCACCGACTGGCGCGGCCGCGGCGGCATCCGCTCCCGCATCACCGCCACGCACGGCGAAGCGCCCAGGCGCTGAGCGCGCGCGGTCGCCTTCTCCCTTCTCTCTCCTCCCCTTCGAGCGCTCCGCGACCTTCGCGTTGAGCCCGCCTTCTCCGACGGACGAGAACGAGCGCCCGATGTCCCTCCCACACTCCCTCCTCGTCGCCACCACAAACCCCCACAAGCTCGACGAGGTCCGCGCCATCCTCGCGCCCTGCGGCTTCAACGTTCTCGGCCTCGCCGACATCGCGCTCCCCTCCGGCGTCCCCGCGTCGTCGCTCCCCGAACCCCGAGAGGACGGCGACACCTTCGAGGCCAACTCCCGCATCAAGGCCCTTTACTACGCCAAGCACATCGGCGCCCTCTGCCTCGCCGACGACTCCGGTCTCGAGGTCGATGCGCTCGGCGGCGCGCCCGGCGTCCACAGCGCGTACTTCGCCCACGGCGCCGCCGACGCCCACAACCACTCCCGCGCCCAGCGCGACCTCGCCAACAACGCCAAACTCCTCGCGCTGCTCGAGCGCACGCCCGACGACCGGCGCACCGCGCGTTTCGTCTGCGTCATGACCTGCGCCGATCCCGCCGGTGGCGTGCTCGCCACCGCGCGCGGAACATTCGATGGCCGCATCGCGCGGGCGCCCCGCGGCGCCAACGGCTTCGGCTACGACCCCCTGCTCGCGCTCGAAGACGGCCGCACCAGCGCCGAACTCGCCGAGCACGAGAAAAACGCCCGCTCCCACCGCGCCGCCGCCGCACGAGCGATCGCGACCCATCTCGAGCGAATCCTGCGGCGGCAGTAACGCCAGCCGGCCCGCGCCACGCGCGCCCTCTGCTCGCGCCTCGCTAGAACGGCGCCCCGCTCGCCACCTCCATCCAGGACCCGCTCCCCGGATCGCACACGCGCAGCCAACTCGCATGCAGCATGAGCCGCGGCGCGTCGGCCCCCCGCGCGTCAACGACTGCCATTCCCGAACCCCCTTCCCCCTCTTCTCCGCGCCTGCGCGCCTCCGCGGTGAATCTCTCCGTCCCCATCAGCGCCGCGAACACGCGCTGCCCTTCTTCGCCGTAGAGGACGTCGCCCACGATCGCGTGCCCCAGGCCCCGCGGCGCCGGCAGCGCGCTGTGCACGCGCAGCTGGTGCGTGCGCCCGGTCAGCGGCTCGAACTCCACGCGCGTGCGGTCGATCTCTCGCGCGAGCACCCGCCACCGCGTCGTCGCCGGCTGCCCGCGCGCCTCGTCCACCACCCTGAACGGCCGCGCCGCGGGCTCCAGGCGGATCGGCGCATCGATCATCCCCGCGTCTCGCTCCACGATCCCCTCCACCAGCGCGATGTACCGCTTCTCGACCTCGCGCGCCTCGAACTGGCGCGAGAGTTCCCGCTGAGCGTCCGGGTCCAGCCCGAAGACCATCAGCCCGCTCGTGTCCATGTCCAGCCGGTGCACGACCAGCGGCCCCCCGAAGGCCATCCCCTCCGCGGCGCACCACGCCCGCACCCTCGCCGCGGCACAGTCTTCCTTGCCCGGCCCCTTCCCAGGCACGCTGAGCAGCCCCGTCGGCTTGTCGATGACAACCATCCGCGCCCCGCGGAACACCACGCGAATCTCGCCGTCTGAGGGTTGCATGCGCCCGGGGCCAACTCTACCCGCCTGTAGAATCGGCGCCCCCACCGCCCCCGAAGGAACCGACCCATGACACGCCGCAGCCCGCTCCGACCCGCGTCGCCCCGCATTCTCACCGCGGCGTGCGCGCTCGCGCTCGCCGCCGGCGCGCCCGCGCAGGTGACTCCCGCGGCGCAGACGCCCAAGCGCGTCGGCGCGCCCGCGTCGGCCCCGGCCGCATCGCAGAGCGCCGTGCCCGATCGCCCCGGCGCCGGCGACGAAGCCTCGTCACTCAAGAACCTCGTGCGCCTCACCTCGCCCGACCAGTTCCACAAGGCGGGCGAGGCGTACTTCGACCCTTACACCCGATGGGTCATCTTCCAAGCCGTGCCCAAGCCCGCCGCGGGCCAGACCCCCGAAGCCCACTACTCGATGTTCGTCGCCAAGCTCAAGAAGGACGCCGTCGGCAAGATCGTCGGCATCGAGAAGCCCATCCGCCTCAGCCCCGAGGGCTCCGCCAATACCTGCGGCTTCTTCAACCCGCGCACGCCGTACAAGGTCATCTTCGGCACGACGCTCATCCCGCCCGCCCCGCCGCAGGACGCCTCGGGCGGCGCGACCGGGGGCGGCGCATCGGGCGGCGGCGCCGGCTACAAGCGCGACAGGGGCTCGTACGTGTGGGAGTTCCCCGTCGAGATGGAAGTCTGCTCGCGCACCATCGACGAGATCTTCGACGACATCCTCCCCACCGCCCGGGGTGAGACCGCCGTCGCGGCCGACTCCGACCGCCCCACGCCGGTCTTCGTGCGCCCCGGGTACGACGCCGAGTGCGCCTATTCGCCCGACTCGCGCTTCATCGTCTACACACACGTCGAACTCGGCGCATCCAACCCCGACATCTATATCTACGACGTCGCGTCCGCAACGCACATCCCGCTCATCGCCGCGCCGGGCTACGACGGCGGGCCCTTCTTCTCGCCCGACGGCAAGCACGTCTGCTACCGCTCCGACCGAAAGGGCGACTCGCTGCTGCAGCTCATGGTCGCGGAACTCGCGTTCGACCCGGCGCCGCCAGCGCCCGCCGACACGAACCCGGACGAGGCCGGCCCACCGCCGCCGCCCCCGCTCCGCGGCCTGCGCGAGGAGCGCGCCGTCACCGCCAACCAGCACGTCAACTGGGCGCCCTTCTGGTCGCCCGACGGCTCGTTCCTGATCTACACCACCTCCGAGGTCGGCCACGACAACTACGAACTCTTCGCGATCGAAGCCCCCGTCGGCGCCGCAGCGAAGAAGCCGACCGATCAACTCAAGAAGCGGCGCCTCACCAACGCGATCGGCTTCGACGGCCTGCCGGTGTTCTCCAAGGACGGCCGGTTCCTGATGTGGACCTCGCAGCGCCCGGGCGACGCCGCCGGCCTGCCGCTCGATCCCGCCGACCCGCGCGCCGCAGTGAAAGATTCGAGCCAGGTGTGGGTCGCCGAGGTGATCGACGCCCGCCCCTGACACCGCCCGCCCGCGCGTGCCCGGCGACGCGCGCCGATCCGACCGGCCGGCGCGAAAGTCCCCCTGAACGGGCCATGCCCGCTGGTATCGTGGCCTCCACGCGCGCCCCGGAGGGCGTTGAGCGCGCGCTCGCGGGAGCCTCACATGACACGTCAGTTCCTTTCCGTGCTCGTCTCACTGGTCGCCTCCTGCGCCGCGATCGGCGGCGAGCCCGAGCCGCCCACGCTGTACGCGCTCGACCTCAACGCCGTCCTGCACACGGTGGACCCGACGAACGCGACGGTTCTCTCTTCCGTGCCCGTCACCCTCGACGGTTTCAGCATCAACACGTGCAACGAGCTCGCGCGCCACCCGATCACCGGCGACCTGTACGCCATCGTCCGCGCCAACCCCGAACTCGGCAACGGCAACGACCGCCTCGTCACGCTCGACCCCGAAACCGGCGCCGCCACGTACATCGGCGACCTGGGCGACCGCTTCGCCGGCCTCGCCTTCCTCCGCAACGGATCCCTCATCGGCGTCACCGGCGACGGCGCAAACAACGACGAGACTCTCTTCCGCATCGACGCCACAAGCGGCGCCGCCACCCCCATCACCGAACTCGGCAACGGCAACGACGGCGAGGCCATCGCCTCCGCGCCCGGCGACCTCGTCTACCACGCCTCGGGCCGCAGCGACCGCAACGAGTACTTCGAGCGGCTGAGCTTCGACGCCTTCGACGGCATCACCGACCTCCGGCCCAGCCATTCCTACGCCGGTAACGAGGAGATCCTCTCACTCGCCTGGTCAGACGCCCACGCCAAGATGTTCGGCGCCGACTACAGCGCCCGCAATCTCTTCACCATCGACCTCGCCACCGGCGACAAGACCACCGTCGGCGCACTCAACATCGGCGTCAAGGGCCTCGCTTTCGACGGCGCCACGCTCTACGCGGTGGACAACCCGCGGAGTTACGGCGGCGGCAGCCCGCCCGCCTTCCTCACGATCGATCCCGAGTCCGGCGCGATCCTCTCCACGACCCCCATCAACCTCCCCGGCTACACCCTCGACCGCGCCAACGGCCTCGCGCGCCAGCCGGGCACGGGTCGCCTCTTCGCCATCGTCGGCGAGGATTCCAACACCCGCTTCCTTGTCACCATCGACCCCGCCACCGCCGACGCCACACTCATCGGCCTCCTGAGCGACCGCTTCGCCGCGCTCGCGTTCCGCAGCGACGGCGCCCTCCTTGCCGCCACCGGCTTCGGCGCCGATATCCCCAAGTCGCTCTACACGCTCGACATCGCCACCGCGCAGGCCACGTTCCTCCGCGCGATGCCCAACGGCGACGGCGGCGGGCAAGCCCTCGCCATCGCCCCCGACGCCTACCTCTACCACGCGGCGGGCTACAGAGACGGCTCCCAGTACTTCGAACGCATGGACCCCTACTCCGTCTCCAGCCCCTTCGTCACCGACATCCCGCGCTTCTCCAGCCACACCTTCCCGTTCGAGACCTCCGTGCTGGCGATGGCCTGGTCCGACGCGCACAACACGATGTTCCTCACCACCCAAGCGATCGGCCTCCACACCCTCACCACGGCGTCTCCCGCCGCTTTCGGGTTCGTCGCGTTCACCGACGAGCACTACCAGGGCGTCGCGTTCGATGGCGCGACGTGCTACGCCGCGACCGCGAATGGGACTCGGCTCGACACGATCGATCCCGGCGCCGGGGGCGCCCCGCTCACGTCTGTCAACGTGACGCTCGCCGCCCGGCCGAACATCACCTCCATGCTCGGTCTCGCGCGGAACCCGGTTGACGGGCTGCTCTACGCCATCGCCCACGACAACTTCTTCGGCGTCGACGAGCGCGTGCTCTGCACCCTCGACCCCGTCACAGGCGTCGCGACCGAGGTCGGCGTGCTTTCCGACCGGTTCGTCGGCCTCGCCTTCCGCGCCGACGCCACGCTCGCGTCACCGAAGCCGGCGGCGCCAATCCCAACGCCCTCTACACGATCAGCACAGCGACCGCCGACGCGGTCTTTCTCATGAGCCTCCCGAATGGGCTCAGCGGCGGTCAGACCATCGCCGTGGGATCGGACGGCTTCCTCTACCACGCCGCCGGCGCCGACGCTGACGACCAGCATTACGAGCGCATCAATCTCGACACGCTGACCATCGAGGCCATCGAGCTGCCGCCCACCCCCGTGCACTCCTTCCCGCACGCGGAGGCCCTCTCGCTCGGCTACTCCACCACGCTCGCCGCCATGTTCCTCTCGGACCGCAACGGCAACCTGTACACCATCGACACCGCGACCGGCGA
Source organism: uncultured Phycisphaeraceae bacterium (assembly GCA_964453125.1). GTDB lineage: Bacteria > Planctomycetota > Phycisphaerae > Phycisphaerales > UBA1924 > CAYVSR01. The sequence goes on from CAYVSR010000048.1 coordinate 10,228, forward strand.
GTCCACCCTCATCGGGTTCTTCACGCCGCTCCTCGGCGGCCCGGCGGATTTCTACATGAAGGGCCTCGCCTTCGCCGACCCGCTGATCGAGCCCTGCCACGGCGACACCAACGGCGACAACCTCGTCGATTTCCTCGACCTCAACAACGTCCTCTCCTCCTTCGGCATCCCCCTCGGCGAGCCCGGCTACATCCCCGGCGCCGACGTGAACGCCGACGAGGTCGTCGACTTCCTCGACCTCAACATCGTGCTCTCCTTCTTCGGCGCCGCCTGCTGAGCGTGCGCGGCATCCGCCTCGCCGACGTCGCGCCCGCGCCGCGCGCTCGCTGACGCGCGCTCGCGCGAGCAATGGAGCGAACACGCGCGTGGGCGCGCGAGCGAGCAACCCCACCATCGACGCGCGGACTAGCGCGAGCACTCGCGTGCGCACGATCTGGCGAACATCTGGCGAGCCGTCGCGCGAGCAGGCGGGCGCACGCGCGGACCCCGGCGCGTCCGCCACGTCGCGCTCGATCGCTGCGATCGACGCCGCGAGCGTCGACCGAAGCAATCGCACGTGTGCCGCAGTCGCCCTCACCCAAAGCGCCGGGAACGCCGGCCCTGGGCGCGGAATCGCGCGCCGGAGTAAAGATGCCTTCACCCCGACGCACGCATACTTGTGCGGCTACTGGCGCGATACATCGCGATTCTGTGGATTCATCCCGCGAATCGCGCCATCAATCGCACAATCGTGTGGTCCGATCGCAAACCCCGCGCGCCGGGCCGTTGCGGCGCCCGTCCCGCCACCCGATAGTGCCACCGCATGGCGTCGCGCGGGGCTTTCCGGGGGCCCGCCCGCGCCGCCGGCCGCGAGC
>CAYVSR010000049.1:0-11067 GCA_964453125.1 uncultured Phycisphaeraceae bacterium
GTCCCCGCTCGCGCGGCGGACCCCCGCCCCCGCGACCCTCGCCGCCGGAGACACGACCCCGTGCCATTCCTGCACCGCGCCCTCGTCTACACGCTGTTCCTCTGCTCGGGCGCCACCGCGCTCGTGTACCAGGTCGCCTGGACGCGCAGCCTCTCCCTCATCTTCGGCGCCAGCCACCAGGCCATCGCCATCGTGCTGGGGTCGTTCATGGCCGGCCTCGCGCTCGGCGGCTTCGTGCTCGGGCGCCGATCGGCACGGCTGACGCGCCCCCTGCGCGTCTACGGCCTGCTCGAATTCGGCGTGGCGGGATTCGCCCTGGCGCTCCCGGCCATCCTCGCGCTGATCAACCGGGTCTACGTCGGCGCCGCATCGAACATCGGCGAGGTCAACGGCACGGTCAACGCCCTGCGCGTCGCCCTCGCCTTCGGCGCGGTCGTGCTGCCCACGTTCTTCATGGGCGGCACGCTCCCGGTGCTGACCTCGCTTCTCGTCCGACATCACGAGGATTTCTCCGGGCGCCTTTCCTGGCTCTACGCCATCAACACCTTCGGCGCTGTCGCGGGCGCCTGCGTCGCGGGCTTCGTGCTGTTGCCCCGCCTGGGTGTCTCGGGCTCGATCCACGCCGCGGTCGCGGTCAACATCGCCATCGCGCTGCTCGCGATGGTCGTCGATTCGCGCCTCCCCTCCGCGGCGACGGGGCCCGCGCCGGGCTCTGCCGGGGCCGAGACCCGCCCCTCGACACACGGCGCGCTCGAGAGCGAACCGGCGCTGCGCCTGGCGTACTGGGGCACGGCGCTCGCCGGCGCCGCGGCGCTCGCCCTCGAGGTCCTCTGGACGCGCGCGCTCGCCGTCAGCGCCGGCACCACCACCTACGCGTTCACCGTCATGCTCGCCGCGTTCCTGACCGGCATCGCCCTCGGCAGCGCCGCCCACGCCGCCGTGCCGCTACGCCGCATCGCAATCGGCCTGCAGTTCGGCGTGGTGATGGCGCTGCTGGGCGTGTGCGCCGCGGCGACGTCACAGCTGATCCCGCGACTGCCGCAGGTCTCGGTCGATCTCAACCAGCGCCTGTACGCCGACGCCCAGGGCGTGCGCACGTGGACGACCCTCGCGCTCTCCTTCGCCGTGATGCTGGCCCCGTGCTTTCTGATGGGCGTGGCCTTCCCACTCGCCGGTCAGGCGCGCCTGCGTCTCAAGCGTTCCTTCGGCGCGTCCGTCGGCGATCTGGTCGGCCTCAACACCCTCGGGTGCATCGTCGGCTCGATGCTCGCCGGGTTCGTGCTCATCCCCTTCATCGGCCTCCAGCGCGGCATGCTCGCCGCGTGCGCCGCGTACACCGCGTACGGGCTGCTCGTGCTCGCGGCCCACGCGTGGGGACGCGCGCCCCGCGCACGGTTCTTCGCCATACCCCTCGCGCTCGCTTGCGCCGCCGGCGCCTGCGTCGCCGCGGCGCTCGTCCCCCGGTGGGACCCGCGTTCGCTCGGCGCCTTCCGCAACAACACCATCGCCGCGTACGTCGACAAGGACGGCAAGCCCAACGTGCGCGCGGTGACCGACCTCTCCAACATTCTCTATTACAAAGAGGGCAACGGCTCGATCGTTTCGGTGCTCGAGACCGACGGCCAGCGCTCCTTCATCGTCATGGGCAAGGTCGAGGCGACCGACAGCCTCACCGACGTGCAGCACGAGTTCCTCCTCGGCCACCTCCCCGTGCTCCTCCATCCGGACCCCAAGTCCGCCCTCGTCATCGGGCTCGGCGCGGGCATCACGCTCGGGGGCGTCTGCGCCTACGACACGCTCGACAGCATCGAACTCGTCGAGATCGAGAAGGCCGTACTCGGCGTCGCCCGCCAGTTCAGCGACGTCAACGGCGACGCCCTCAGCGACCCGCGCCTCAAGATCACCCTCCAGGACGGGCGCAACCACCTCCTGACGACCAGCAGGACGTACGACGTCATCACCGCGGACCCCATCCACCCCTGGGCCGCGGGCTCCGCCTATCTCTACACCACCGAGTACTACAAGCTCGCCGCCGCGCGCCTCAACCAGGGCGGCGTCATGGCCCAGTGGCTCCCCCTGTACGAACTCTCCGAGGCCCACGTCAAGTCCGTCATCGCCTCGTTCGCGTCCGCCTTCAAGGACGTCACCGCGTGGCAGACGGCCTACGACCTCGTCCTCATCGGGCGCGACGCCCCCGCCCCCATGAATCTCGCCGACCTCGAGCGGCGCATGGCCTCGCCCCGCGCCGCCGTGCAACTCACGCGCGCCGGGCTCGGCAACGCGCTCTCGTTCGTCTCCGAACTCACCCTCGACGACGCCGCGCTCCGCGAGTACATCCGCGGCGCCCGCGTCAACACCGACGACAACCTCTACCTCGAGTTCTCGACTCCGCTGACCCTCGGCACACGCAAGGTGGACGCGATCATCCGATCCATCGACAGCCGGCGCGCCAGCCAGCGCAGTGTCCTCGGGTCGGTGACCCCACCCTTCGCCACCGAAGGCGAGGCGGAAGTGACCCTCGCCGCCTACCGACGCGCCAAGACCGAGACCGTCGCGCTGCAGATCGCCCACCAGCAGGCCGTCAGCGATCAATCGGGCAGGGCGTTCATCCCGATCGCCCAGCGCCTCGCGGCGGTGCTCGAGTACGCCCCGGACTACTCCCGCGCCAAGAGCCTCCTCAGCGCGGCCAAGTCGTACATGGGCATCGGGCTCGTGCGCGCCGGGCGCCTCGGCGAGGCGGCGCCGCTGCTCGAAGAGGCCCTGCGCCTCGACCCGACCAACTACGGCGCCGCCATGGAACTCGCCACCATCCTGATCGCCGCGGGTCGCCCAGACGAGGGCGTGCAGCGACTGCGCGCCCTGCGCCCCTACCTGCCGATGCACTCGGGGCTCTACCTGAATCTCGGCGCCGGGCTGCTGGCCATGGGCAAGCCCGACGAGGCCGCGACCGCCATCGGCGCCCTGCTCGCGCTCGAGCCCGAAAACGCCCGCGCGCACCACGATCTCGGCGTGGTCATGGCCCGCTGGGGCAAGGGCGAGGAGGCGCTCGCGTCGTTCGAGACGGCCGTGCGCCTCAGCCCGCGCAACCCGGACTTTCGCGCCGACTACGCCGTCGCGCTCGCGGGCGCCAAGCGCCACGCCAGCGCGGTGCGCGTCCTGCGCGCCGGCCTGCGTCACGAGCCGGACAACCCGCGCCTCAACGCCCGCCTCGCCTGGATCCTCGCCACCGCGCCCGACGACTCGATTCGCGGCGGCGCCGAGGCGCTCCGCCTCGCCGAGAAGGCCAACGCCGCCACCGGCTCCGCCATCCCGCAGGTCCTCGACATCCTCGCCGCCGCGCAGGCCGAGATGGGGCGCCACGCCGAGGCCGCCACCACCGCGCGCCGCGCCGCGGCGCTGGCCGATCAACAGAACGCCGCCCCGCTCGCCGCGGCCATCCGCGCCCGCCTCTCGGTGTACGAGGCCGGCAAGCCCTTCCGCGAATAGCCCTCGCTCAGCCCGGCTGCTCCGCGCCGATCGGGCGCATCAGCGGGAACAGCATCACGTCGCGGATGCTCTTCTGATCGGCGAGCAGCATGACGAGGCGATCGACGCCCAGCCCCATGCCGCCGGCCGGGGGCATGCCCACCTTCAGCGCATCGATGAAGTCCTGGTCGAAGTTGCGGAAGGTGCTCTCCTCGTCGTCAAGCCCCGCGAGTTGTTCGCGGAACTTCGCCTCCTGCACGTCCGGGTCGTTCAGTTCGGTGTAATGCGGGGCGATCTCCATGCCGCCGATGAACAGGTCCGCGCGGTCGGCGAGAGTCGGGTCGTCGCGCTTGGGGCGGGTGAGGGGCGAGATCGCCGCCGGGTAGTCGGTGATGAACGTCGGGCGGGCGTGGTCCAGCGTGGGCTCGGCGACTTCTTCGAACAATCCATTCACGACGAGCCAGTGGTCCAGCCCCTCGTGCTTGAGCCCGCGCTTCTTCGCCTCGGCCAGCGCCCGCGCCCGGTCCGTCATCGGGAAGCCCAGCGCCCGCTCGAACAGATCGCCGTAGCGCACGCGCGCGAACGCGGGGGCGTAGTCGATCGCGAGGTCGCCGTACGTCAGCGCCAGCCCGCTCGGCGCAGGCGCTTCGCCCCCCCACGATGCCCGCTCCTCCGCCGCGATCCGCGCCGACCCGCGGACGAGGTCCTCCGTCAGCGTCATCACGGTCTCGACATCGCCGAACGCGTCGTACGCTTCGAGCATCGTGAACTCGGGGTTGTGGTTGCGGTCGAGCCCCTCGTTGCGGAAGTTGCGATTGATCTCGTAGACCCGCCGGAACCCCCCCACCAGCAGGCGCTTGAGATACAGCTCCGGCGCGATCCGCAGATACAGCCCGATGTCCAGCGCGTTCATGTGCGTGCGGAAGGGCCTCGCCGCGGCGCCGCCCGCCAGCGTCTGCAGCATCGGCGTCTCCACCTCCAGGTACGCCCGCGCCTCGAGCATCCGGCGCATCTCGCTCACCACGCGCGAGCGCAGCCTGAACACCCGCTTGGTCTCCGGGTTCACGTAGAGGTCCACATACCGTCGCCGATACCTGATCTCCGGATCGGACAGCCCCGCGTGCTTCTCCGGCGGCGTGGCGAGGCTCTTGCTCCCCATCGCCACGGACGCCGCCCACACCGTCACCTCGCCCGTGCGCGTCCTCATCACGCGCCCCTCGACCACCACGATGTCGCCCAGGTCGATCGTCTTGGCCAGCGAGAACCCCCGCTCGTCGCAGTCCTTCTGGCTGATCGCCACCTGCAGATCCGCGTTCTCGTCGCGCAGGTTCATCCAGATCAGCTTGCCGTTGTCGCGGTGCAACACGACGCGCCCCGCGACCTTCACCACCGGGCGCCGATCGACGAACCCCGACGCGGGGGCCTTGCCCTGCGCCTGCTGCTCCTTGTCGGCCGCCTCGTCGTACGCCGCCCGCGCATCGGACAACGAGACAAGGTCATCCGCACGCACGCCGTAGGGCTCGAAGCCCAGCGCCCGTGCCGCGTCCCGGTTCGCCCGGCGCTGGGCCTCGAGGTGGTGCATCTCGGCGGCGCCGCCGCACGCTCCGGATCGCTCGCCCGTCTCGTCGGAATGGTCTGTCGATGCGGTCATGCGCGCCATCCTAGTGGACGGCGCAACGCGGTCGCCGCCTCACCCCCGAAACTTCACCCCGCCGATCGTCGGGCGCATCGGCTGGGGCGTCTCGCACAGCGGCGTGTTCGCGCCCGGTTCGTTCAGCACGTCGGCCAGCGTCCGGCCATCGAACACCTCCAGCGCCGCCGCGATCGCCCGATCCACCTCGCGGTGCAGCGGGCACAGCTGCGTGCCGTGCGTCGACAGGCCCAGCGGGCACGTCTTGATGCGCTGCAGGCTCGCCACCGCGTTGATCACTTCGATCAGCGTGATTTTGTCGGGCGAGCGCGTCAGCGAGTAGCCCCCGCCCACGCCGCGCCGCCCGACGATCAGCCCCGCCCCTGCCAGTTGCTGCAGCACTTTGGCCAAGTAGTCCTGCGGCACCATCGTCGTCTTGGCGAGTTCCCCCGCCGTGAACTTCTCGTCCGGCTTGAGCGCCATGCACGCCATCGCGCGAAGCGCGTACTCACTCGTTTGCGAAAGCACGCCACCTCCCTGCCTGGCCGGCTCGTGCCGACCCCGTTTGATCCTGCCTCGGCGCTTCATTCCGGATGACTATAGCCAGAAGCCGGAACGAAGCGTCATGTTCTCAAACTCCCATCGTCCGCCCATTCAATCGTAGACTCGCACGATGCACTCGTTCCGCTCCGACAACAACGCGCCGATCTGTCCCGAGGCGCTCGACGCCATGATCGAAGCCTCGCGCGCCGGGCACGCGCCCGCCTACGGCGCCGACGCGGACACCTCCGACGCCGTCGCCGAGTTTCGGCGTATCTTCGGCGCCGCGTGTGAAGTGTTTTTCATCCCGACCGGCACCGCGGCCAACTGCCTCGCGATCGCCGCCCTGCTTGTCGGTCGTCCCTGGTCGCGCGTCCTCTGCCACACGCACGCCCACTACAACGAGGATGAATCCACCGCGCCCGAACTCTTCACCGGCTGCCGCACGACCACCATCGCCCCGGCCCGGCTCGCGCTGGCGTCGCCCGCCATCCCCGCCTCGAAACTCGGCCCGGAAGACGTCCGCGCCGCGGCGGGGGCCGCGTCGCGCAACGACGTGCACCAGCCCGCGCCCGGCGTCCTCACTCTCTCGAACCCCACCGAGTTCGGCGAGGTCGGCTCCTCCGACGAGATCCGCGCCCTCTGCGACGCGGCGCACGACGCCGGTTACCTCGTGCACGTCGACGGCGCCCGCTTCGCCAACGCCGCGGCGAGCGTCGCCAGATCGACCGGCGCCTCGCCCGAGGCCGCGGCCCGCGCGCTGACCGTCGACGCCGGCGTCGACGCGATCTCCTTCGGCGGCACGAAAAACGGGCTCGCGACGGGTGAGGCGGTCCTCTTCCTGGCGCCGGCGCACGCTCCGGGGGCCGCGGCCGGCGCAGGGCCGTTTGCGATCATGCCCGCCGAGCGGCTCTCTCGCGTCCGCGCGGCGGCGGCGGCGTTCCCGCACCTTCGGAAGCGCGCGGGTCACCTGATCTCCAAGCACCGATTCGTCTCCGCTCCGTTCGCGGCGACGCTTCGCACGGGCGCTTGGGCTCGCCACGCCGGCGCCGCCAACGAGGCCGCGCGGGCGCTCGGCGCGGGACTGCGCCGCCTCGGCTTCGACGCGCCGTTCAGCGCCGACACCAACGGCGTGTTCGTGCGACTCTCCGCGAACGCGGAAGCCACGCTCCGCGCGTCGATGGAGCGCGAGGCGCTCGGCGGGTTCTACATGTTCGGCCACCCTGCCTGGCGCATCGCCCGGTTCATGTGCTCGTTCGACACCCGCCCCGAAGACGTCGACGCGCTGCTCGCGCTCTTCGCGCGACTCCCCAAGGCGTCCTGACGAAGCCGAACAACGACCGATCAACACGCGCGTCGGCCAACGCCGATCCGCCCTAGAATCCCCGCTCGGCGCCCGAGGCGCCCCGCCGCCGGGGTCCCACGGCGTGCCGGCGCACCCATGCTTGCCTTCACGATCACCATCGCGCTCTCGCTCGCCGGTTCGTTCCTCTGCTCCCTCTGCGAGGCCGCGCTGTACTCCGTCACCGATGTCCGCGTCGGGGCGATGGTCGCCGAGGGCCGGCCCGGGGCCAAACTCCTCCAGAAACTCCGCGCCAATCTCGACCGGGCGATCGCCGCGATCCTGACCCTCAACACCCTGACGCACACCGCCGGCGCCGCGGTGGGCGGGGCCATCATCGCCGAGCGCTTCGGCGACGCGGTCGTCGGCGCGTTCACCGGCGCGTTCACCATCGTGCTCCTGCTGGCCACCGAGATCATCCCCAAGTCGCTGGGCGCCACCCGCGCCGACTACTTCGCCCCGCGCATCGCCTGGATGATCCACGCGATGATCTTCGCCACCTACCCCGTCGTGATCGTCTGCGAGTTCGTCGCCCGCACCGTGAACCGCTCGCGCGAGGTCGTCGCCCCCACCGAGCACGAGATCCTCGCCATGACCCGCCTCGCCGCGCGCCACGGCGAGATGGAGATCGACACCGCCCGCGTCGTGCACAACGCCATCAAGCTCGACCGCATCCCCGTGCGCGACATCATGACCCCGCGCTCCGTCGTGTTCGCCCTTTCCGACCGCCTCCCCCTCTCCATGATCGAACAGCACAGCGAGCACTGGACGCACTCCCGCCTGCCGCTGGTCCGCGACAACAACCCAAACGAGGTCGTCGGCATCGTCCACCGGCGCGACGTCTTCGACAGCCTCGTCCGCGACGACGATGCCGCACGCACCAAGACCCTCGCCGACCTCAAGCGCCCCGTCCAGTTCATCCGCGACGACGTCCCCGCCGACGAGGTCCTCCAGAAGTTCCTCGCCGGCCGTCAGCACATGTTCATCGTCGTCGATGAGTTCGGCCTCTGGATCGGCATCGTCACCCTCGAGGACGTCCTCGAGCAGCTCCTCGGCAAGGAAATCGTCGGCGAGCACGACCCCGTCACCAACATGCAGGAACTCGCCCTCAAGAAGGCCGAGGCCGCCCACGGCGGGCGCGTCATCGAGGCCTCCGCCGAGGACGAGACCCCCGAAGCCGAACCAGGATCCGCCGAGACCGAGGACGCTCTCGCGCTCGACGACGAGGCCTCGCCGCACGAGTCCCCATCCACCCATCAGCCCACGCTCGCGCAGCGCGACCGCGCCGACGAACTCGCCGGCTCTCGCACCCTCGAAGAACAACTGACCGACGACGTCCCGATCGCCATGCCGCCCCCCGGCGCGGGCGCGAAGCGACCGCGCCCGCAGAACTGACCCGCGCCGCCGCTGTCGCACTGACCAAACAACCCCGGCCCGCGCATCACGCGATGCGAACAACGCCCCAGCGCCGTCCCAGCGAGAGCGCATCCGTCACGCGCTCGTCCGCCACGATCGCCCGCCACGCGCGCTGCATTCCTTCCGACCACTCCGTGTCGTCGTACGCCACGATCGCGCCCGGCTCGAGCAGCGGGAGCAGCGCGCGGTGGTAGCCCGTCGTCGCTTCGTACGTGTGCTCCGCGTCCACGAACGCCATGCCGATGCGTCGATCCGGCGTCGCCCCCGCCCGCGCCTCGCGCACGATGCGCGGCAGGGCCTTGGCGATATCGCCCGCGTGCACCCGCGCCCGGTCGCCCAGGATCGCGCGCACACCCTCGTCGGCGATGGCCGCACGCCAATCCTCGTACTCGATGCCGTCGAAGCGCGCGTCCTCGCGCCCGCCGGCTTGCAGCGCCAGCGCCAGCGCCGCCGAGCCCACGCCGAACCCGCTGCCGAACTCGACCACCCAGCCGGGCTTGTAGAGGTCCACCAGCGAGTACAGCAGCGCCATGCCCTGACGCGGCGAGGACACGCGCTGGCACACGCCCGACGCCGCTGCTTTCGCAACTCCCTTGCCGAACGCCGTCGTGCGCACCACGCCGCGCAGCTTCCGGCGCACCTCGCGCGCCCGGGCCTCGATGCGGTCCACCTCGGACGGCGGCGCCAGCCCGCGAACATCCTGACGCACACGCTCGAGCAGCGGCTCGAACGGCCACGCCCCGCTGCGCTTCTCGATCTTCGCCGTCTTCGCCAGCGAGGGCGACAGCCATCGGGCCAGCCCCACCACCGTGTTCACCACCAGCAACTCGCCCGGCAGCGCCCGGCGCGCCGTCACTACGGGCGCGGGCGAACCCGCTGCGGACGGCTGCACTGCGGCGGGCTCGATGGCGGGCATGGGGCGTGAATCGTAGCCAAAACCGACCCCCGTTGCGACCCCCTTGCGCCCCTCGCTCGTACGCCGCGAGCCCCCGAAGCCGACGGTTACCGGGCCACGCGCAGCAGCACGAACTCGTACACGTGCGCCCTGCCGCGCGCGACCTCGTCCAGCCGGTCGCCCATCGCCGCGCGATACCTCGGGACCTCGTCGCTCGCGCCGTACTCCACGAGCAGCAGCATGGCGCCGACCGGGGGCGCTTCAGCGCGTTCCAGACGTCCCTTCTCCCAACGGAACTCGGCCCGCCTCCCGTCGCGCGCCGCCTCGCGCTGCGCGTACCACATCACCTCCGGCCGGCACTCGGCCATCATGTCCGCCCAGATCACCGCGCCGTCGGGCAGGCTCGACGCGAGCGCACGCCCCGCCTCGCGCCCGCTGTCACGCCCCTTCTGCGGCTCGCGCACGCTCACCCACCATGCGCTCGATGCCAGCAGGATCACCAGCCAGCCCCACCCGCGCCCCAGCAGCAGCCACCGCGCGATCGCCGCCCGCTTCGCGTCGAACGCCCCAGTCGCCCCGCGCCCGACGTACGCGGCCAGCGGCGGCGCGAACACCCCCACCGGCATCGTGTACCGCGGGTTGCTCACGCCGACCAGCAGGTACACGCACGCCGACACCGCGAACCCGATCGCCAGCGCCCGCGCGACTGCGAACGCGCGCGCGAGCGGCGGCGCGTCGTCGATCTCGTCAGCGCTCACAGCCACCGCCTCGCGCTTCGCGTCGCTGCCCCACGGGAACAGCAGCGCCAGCGCCGCGGGCAATGCGCCAGCCCATGTCAGCGGCACGAGCGCGAGCATGTCGCCGAGCGAGTCGCGTCGCCACAGGTGGAAGAACACGAGCTTGTCGCTCACGCGCGACCCGCCCCCCTGCGCGCCGCTCTGTGCGCTCTCCGCGCCGACCGCGGACCACGCCATCGCGCCCACGAGCGCACCGCTCAGCGCCAGCCCGGCGCCCAGCCACGCCCACAGCGCCCGCGACCGCAGCGCCTGAGCGCGCCCGACAACCATCGCGCACGCCGCGACCGCGCCCACAAAGCAGGGCACGCTGCTCGGCCCCTTCATCAGCGCGGTCCCGAAGAACCCGACCCCGCCCACCAGCGCCATGCGCAGCGCCCGCGCGCGGTCATCTCGCAGAAACACCAGCGCGTCCACCAGCGCGTACACCGCGACCGCGGTGAACAAGTCGTTGAGCGTCTCGATCTCCGCGCTCCGCCCCGGCGGCCACCACGCCGGCCCCAGCGCCTGCGCCAAACCCGCGTACAGCCCCCACCGCGCCCCGAACCAGCGCCGCCCGAACCACAGCGCCAGCAGCGCCGCCAGCGTCGCCCCCAGCGCCGAGGGCGCCCTCGCCGCGAACTCGCTCTCGCCCAGCAGCGCGGTGGACGCGACGATCGCCCACACGATGCCCGGCGGCTTGCGCATGTACACCGCCTCGAACATCCGCGTCGGCAGCGCCTCGCCCGTGCGCAGCATCGTCCACGCGGGGATCGCACGGTGCCCCTCCGTCGAGCGCAGCCCGTTCCGCCCCAGCCCCACCCAGTAGACGCACACGCACACGGCTGCGACGCACAGCGCCTGCGCAACGAAGCCCCGGCGCCACGCCCCAGCGCCGCTCACCTTGGCGCGCCGGCCGCTGGTTCGGGGGCGCGGGTCTCCGCCCCGCTGGGCGCGCCGCTCACGGCGTGCGTCGCCGGCGCGCCGGCCGATCCAACCGACCCCC
>CAYVSR010000050.1:0-4147 GCA_964453125.1 uncultured Phycisphaeraceae bacterium
CGAATCGACGTCCGCTGCATCCGCGTCCCCGGCATCATCAGCGCGTTCACCCTGCCCAGCGGCGGCACCAGCGACTTCGCCCCCGAGATGATCCACGCCGGCGCCCAGGGCAAGCCCTACGCCTGCTTCGTCCGCCCAGACGCGCGCATCCCCTTCATGACCATGCCCGACGCCGTCGACAGCATGCTCCGCCTCGCCGCGGCGGACGCCTCGCGACTCTCCACCCGCGTTTACAACGTCGGCGCGTTCGCCCCCAGCGCCGGCGACGTCGCGCGCATCGTCGAGGACGCCTTCCCCCAGGCGCGCGGCCTGATCACGTTCAACGTGGACGAAGCCCGCCAGGGCATCGTCGATTCCTGGCCCGCCGACGTCGACGATTCCGCCGCCCGGCGCGACTGGGGATATGCGCCAAAGCACGACCTCAAGACGGCGTTCAGCGAGTATCTGCTGCCGAATATCCGGGCTCGGTACGCGTAGTCACGGCATTGCCTGACACTACGTCTTACTGGGTGGCGGCTCAGCCCATTCGCCGGTGAACGCAAAGTTAGCATCAACCAAACGAGCGATGGCACCTGCAAGTGGCTTATCCCACGTTTGAAAGTGATATCGCAAGGACTTCTCCAGTGCGTCTCGAGCGGTAGTCCAGGTCGCCGAGCGCCGCTGCTCTGGCACAGCATGTGACAGTAGACGCACAAACATCCACGCAATTGCCAAGAATACATTGGGGTAATGCGACGCCTGAAGATCGTTCCAGTTGGGGCAGAGAGATGCGACCTGATTATTCTGCTGGGCTTCAAGACTCAGATGCACCAGGTGCATTTCGGTCTTGTGCACGTGTGAGTGCATAAGACTAACCATAGTCGCCAGTTCGTCTTGATCAGCAGTTGAGAGTCCCGACTCAGCGCGAAACACTTTGGCCTCGACGGCGCGATCTCGCCCTTGACGCTGTTTGCGCACTTCTCGATCTACTTCTCGCCTTGGTTTCTTTAAGTCGAGGTCTCCAAAGTCGAACCACGAGCCAATACTCGACCATCCATGAGCATCTGCGCACAAGTGAACGCTGTTCTCGAAACACCCGCGCAGAAGTGAGGCTGCGTCGAAAAAGTAGCCCTTCCAAAAGACCACGTAACTCGAACGAAGCCTCGACACGGAACTGACAAAAAGAGGTATGCGCAGGACGTGATACACGCGCATCGGCACAGACACGATGTCCGTAGACTGAACTGCGAAGTCGAAGAATGCGTCAGCCAAGAACGCATAATTCTTAAACCGATGAATTCCAGCTTCCGCGCACTCCTGTTCCGCCTGTGAGAGCCGGAATATCCGTTCGCCATTGACGCCGGTCGGCCCCCTGAAAGCAGCCTTCAGTTCTTCCCAGCTTCGATCCACGTCACTCGGCGTTGGATTCATGATGCGTATCTCTCAATCGCCTCCCGCACCACGCGCAGCGTCTCCTGCGGCTTCTCCACGCTCACCCAGTGCGCCTCCGTGAACGCCGTGCCGCTCGTCGCGAAGCCCAGCGTCCCCAGCGCGAACAGCCGCTCCATCACCGACTGCGTCAGGTCCACGTGTTGAATGTTCCGCAGCGGCGCCTCGAACCTCGCCCGCCGGATCACCCCCGTCACACGGATCACCCGCCGGTCCGTCAGCACGTAGTCCTTCGCCCACCAGTCGAGCGCCTGCCACGCAAGACGCGCGCACAGCAGCGCGAACGCCGCCATCGCCACCCGACGCGCCGAGACCGGCGACCACGCCTGCTGCGCCAGCAGATAGATCGGCGCCCCCACCGCCGCCAGCGCCAGCGCCCACCCCAGCGACGACAGCAGCACGTACACCGGGTGCGGCTTGATGCGCAGGATCACCACCTCCCCATCTCGCAGCGCCTGCGCGCCCTGCGTCGCCGCCGCTTCCGCCGGCTGCGCCTCCGCGCCGATCGAGCCCACCACGTCGCCGCTCGCGAGCCTCACGCCGGCCCCCGCGCGCCGCCCGCCGCCGGGCGCAGCGCCACCACGTCCGGCCGGTTGCGCTCGAACCCGTCGTAGTCGAGCCCGTACCCGATCACGAACTCATCGGGGATATCAAACCCCGCATAGTCCGCCTCCACCTGCCGGTCACGCGCCTTGGTCTTGCGCAGCAGCACGCAGATGCGCACCGACGCCGGCCGCTGCACCACGATCGCCTCGCGCAGGTGCGCCAGCGTGCGCCCCGTGTCCAAGATGTCGTCCACCACCAGCACGTGCCGATTCGTCAGATCATCCGGCACATCGCCGCGCTCGATGAGCGCCCCCGGCGTCGTCGCCTTCCCTCGATAACTGCTCAGCGTCACCGGCCGGATGGCGAGCCGCAGCGGGATCTGGCGCACCAGGTCCGCCGTGAACACCAGCGCCCCCGTCAGCACCGGGATGAGCACCAGCGAGTCGTCCCCGCCCCCCGCGCGCCGCTCGGGCGCCCCCGGCGAGCGCTCGCCCCGGCGCGTCCCGCGCAGCAGCGGGCGCAGATCGTCCGTGATGTCGCCCCCCAGTTCGGCGACCCGCCGCGCGATCGCGTCGCGCCCGATCAGCACGTCTTCCGTCGCCCCGCGCATCGCCCAATCCTACACCCACGGCGCGGTACTGTGCCCCCATGCTCACCCTCACCTACGCCAACTGCCTCGCCGACCGCGTCGGGTCCCACGGCATCGACCCCGCCTCCATCGCCCCCGGCTCCCCTTCCGCCAAAGAAGCCGCCAAACTCACCGCCTCCCTCGCCCAGACCCGCGGCAAGGGCTGGGAGCGCTGGCGCGACCTCCCCTTCAACCCCATGCGCAAGGCGCACGTCGGCGCCATCGCGCCCCTCGTCAAGAAACTCCGCCCCAAGTGCGAGAACCTGGTGGTCCTCGGCATCGGCGGCTCGGCGCTCGGCAACATCGCCCTCCAGGCCGCGCTCAACCCGCCCACCTGGAACCTCCTGCCGCGCAAGAAGCGCAAGGCCCCGCGCGTGTGGGTGGTGGACAACGTCGATCCCTCCAACCTCAAGGCCGTGCTCGACCTCGTCCGCGCCGACGACCCCGACCTCGAAGCCACCATCTTCAACGTCATCTCCAAGTCCGGCGAGACCGCCGAGACCGCCGCCCAGTTCATGCTCGTCCGCGACCTGCTCATCGACGCCCTCGGTCGCAAGAAGCACGGCAAGCGCATCGTCGCCTGCACCGACCCCGAGAAGGGCACCATGCGGAAGATCTGCGACGCCGAGGGCTACGCCACCCTCCCCGTGCCCGACGGCGTCGGCGGCCGCTTCTCCGTGCTCTCCCCCGTCGGCCTCTTCTCCGCCGCCATGTGCAACATCGACATCGACGCCCTCCTCGCCGGCGCCGCCGCCATGGACAAGCGCTGCTCGGGCGACGACCTCTCGCAGAACCCCGCGGCGATGCTCGCCACGCTCCTCGTGCGCCTGGGGCGCGAGAAGGGCAAGCACAACCACGTGATGATGCCCTACTCGAACAATCTCTACCTCCTCGCCGACTGGTACCGCCAGCTCTGGGCCGAATCCCTCGGCAAGAAGGAGAGCCTCAAGGGCGACGACGTCTACACCGGCTTCACGCCCATCAAGGCCCTCGGCACCACCGACCAGCACTCGCAGGTGCAGCTCTACCGCGAGGGCCCCAACGACAAGGCCTTCGCCCTCGTGGACGTCGCCGACTGGGGCAAGCAGAACCTCAAGATCCCCACCGGCCTCGGCGTGGACGCCGTCGCCTACCTCGAAGGCTCCACCTTCGGCGCCCTGCTCGCGGCGGAGAAGCGCGCCACCGAGTTCGCCCTCGTCGAGAGCGAGCGCCCCAACCTCACCATCACCTTCCCGCGCATCGACGCCGAGCACGTCGGCCAGTTCATCGCCCTGTGGGAGATCGCCACGTCGTACTCCGGCCTCATGCTGGGCATCGACGCCTACAACCAGCCCGCCGTCGAGACCGGCAAGGTCGCCACCTTCGGCCTCATGGGCCGCACCGGTTACGAAGAGTGGAAGGAAAAGGTCGACGCCCGCCTCTCCCCCACCAAGCACGCCATCTAACCCCTCGATGGCCTTGATGCCTTCGTGCCTCGATGCCTCCCCTCCCCCGTGCCACGGACCTGCAAAGCAGGTCCGTGCCGAATCACCCCACGCGCCCAAC
>CAYVSR010000050.1:4247-10894 GCA_964453125.1 uncultured Phycisphaeraceae bacterium
CGCCCAACCACGGACCTGCAATGCAGGTCCGTGCCACAACAGACCAACCTTTGCCGTGCCACGGACCAGCAAAGCAGGTCCGTGCCGAATCACCCCACGCGCCCAACCACGGACCTGCAAAGCAGGTTCGTGCCACAACAGCCAACTAACGCCCGTGCCACGAATGACCAATGAAAAACCGCCCGGGCTTTCGCCCGAGCGGCTGAGGTTCATGGAGAATCAGAGGTCAGACCCGTCCGGTCCCTCCGCGGCTTAGCCGAGGAGCGAGAGGACGTTCTGCGGGCTCTGGTTCGAGAGCGAGAGCACCTGCGTGGCCGACTGCACCAGGATCTGGCTGCGGGTCAGGGACGACGTCTCGGACGCTAAGTCCGCGTCACGGATCACCGACTCGGCCGCCGTGCTGTTCTCCAGCGAGACACCGAGCGACCGGATCGTCGCGCCGACGGTGTTCTTCTGGAAGGCGCCGATTCGGCCGCGGAGGCTGGAGACCTGCGAGATCGCCTCGGCGACGACCTTCTGAGCGACCGAGGAGTCGCCGTCCACCACGTTGAGACCCTTGCCGGCGCCGATGTCCGACAGGTTGTAGTTGGTGCCGCCGCTGGAGAGCTTCCCGACCTCGCGCACCGCGACGTTCGAGATGCCCAGCGAGACCTTGCCGGCGATGTCCACGTTGCCGGCCAGCTGGAAGTCGGCGCCGCCGCCCGTGATGGTGAACGCGGCGGTGTTGGCCAGGGCCTGCGAGGCGCCCGTGGTCAGCTCGAGCTCGACGTCAAGGAAGTCCGTGTTGATCCGGGCCTTCTTGCCGTTGGTCGTCGCGTTGATGCCGTTGATCGTCGCGCCCAGGTTCTGGCCCGCGTCGGTCACGGTGTTGGTGGCCGCGGCAAACGTGGTGGCCGCCGAGCCCGTGCCGCCCGTGGCGAAGTTGGCGGCGTCGTTATAGGTGTAGATGCCCGAGCCGACGACGCCCGAGGTGTTGTTCACCTTGACGGACACGAAGCCGTCGTTGCCGTATTCCGTGCTCGACAGACGGATGCCCGTGGTGCCCGACGTGGTCGCCGAGACGCCGGTGACGTCCTTGAACGTGTTGATCGTCGTGACGGCGTTGGCGAGCGTGGTGCCCGACGAGAACGAGAGTTCGCGCGAGCCCTTGTTGCCGCCGATCTCGATCACGAAGCGACCGGGGGCGGAGAGTGCGCCGGCGCCGCCAAGGTCGATCGCCGTGCCGCCCAGCGAGAGGCGGAGGGCGCCGACCTGCGCGGACTGCGTCACCTGGATCTGCACCGCGCGGGTGCCGCCGTAGTTCAGCTTGGCGCCGTTGACCGTGAAGTCCGCGACGTTCGCGTTGACGCTGTTGACCGAGTAGTCGAAGTTGCCGTTCAGCAGCTTGATGCCCTGGAACGACGTCGCCGCGGAGACGCGGTCGATGGTCTGCAGGATCGAGTCGATCTGCAGCTGGTTCGCTTCCTTCTCAGCCTCCGACAGGCCGGCCGTGTTGGCCGTGTTCGTCACGAGGCCCTGCAGCTCCGTCAGAAGGCCCGAGACCTCCTGAAGACCGCCCTCGGCGATGGACGCGACCTGGTCGGCGCGCTCGGCGTTGCTGATCGCCTGGTTCAGGCCGCGCGACTCGGCCCGCAGGGCCTCCGACGCGATCAGACCGGCCGGGTCGTCCTTGCCGCGGCTGATCCGCAGGCCCGTGGACAGACGCTCGAGCGAGGTGGTCAACGAGTTCTGATTGTTGCCCAGCACGCGCTGGGCGATCAGGCTCGTCACGTTCGTGTTGATCCGACTCATGCGATTCGATCCTCCGTGAACCCTGGTGTGAACCCGCGCCGCCCTCGTGGGCGGCCGACCCGTGCGGACCCCCCGGCGACGCCGCGGGTCCGGGCACGGGGTCCGTCCCGCGCCGCTCCCGGGAATCGGCCCCGGCCGCGCGGCGGATCACACCTGGGCCGATTGCGGCGTTCCGGACGCCTTCGTCCGGCCGCACATCCCGCGCACCCCTTACAAACGGAACCCGGGTCCCCCGTATTTGTGCGTGCGCGCTTGCTCGCAGCCCCGCGAATCTGGCGCGGGGTCGCGCCTTCCAATATGAAGGCGCCGGCGCGCGCACCCCCGCCCGCTCGCGCCCCACTGAAAAAGGCAGCCGCCCCGGGGGTCAACCGGGGCGGCGCGGGTTCACGTATTCCGGAAGGGCGGGTTTGGACTCCCCGGCCGTCCGTGAGTCTCAGGGTCGGGCGAGGCTTAGCCGAGCAGCGCCAGCACGGCCTGCGGGCTCTGGTTCGCCAGCTGCAGCACCTGCGTCGCCGACTGCACCAGGATCTGGCTGCGCGTCAGGGCCGACGTCTCACCGGCGAAGTCGGCATCGCGGATCACCGACTCGGCCGCCGTGCTGTTCTCGAGCGAGACACCGAGCGACCGGATCGTCGCTCCGACGGTGTTCTTCTGGAAGGCGCCCAGCCGCCCGCGGAGGCCCGAGATGTCGCTGATGGCCTGCGACACCACCTTCTGCGCCACCGACGAGTCGCCGTCGACCACGTTCAGCTCGCGCCCCGCGCCCAGGTTGGCGAGGGTGTAGGTCAGGCCGCTGTCCACCGCGCGTCCCACCTCGCGGGTGGCCACGTTGCGGATGCCCAGCGAGACCTTGCCGCCGATGTCCACGTTGCCGGCGAGCTGGAAGTCCGCCCCGCCGCCCGTGATGGTGAAGGCGCTGATGTTCTGGAGGCCCTGCGAGGCCGCGGTGGTCAGCTCGACCTCCACGTCCAGGAAGTCGGTGTTGATGCGCGCCTTCTTGCCGTTGGTGGTCGAGTTGATGCCGTTGATCGTGGCGCCCAGGTTCTGACCCGTGTCGGACACGATGTTGCTGGCGTTGGCGAAGGTCGTGTTCGTCGAGCCCGTGCCGCCGGTCGCGAAGTTGGCCGTGTTGTTGTACGTGTAGAGACCCGAGCCGACCACGCCCGACGGGTTCGTCACCCGCACGCTCACGAAGCCGTCCAGCCCGTACTCGGTGCTCGAGAGCCGGATGCCCGTGCCCGAGACCGTGGCGGACACGCCCGTCACTTCGCGAAACGTGTTGATGGTCGTCACCGCGTTGTTCAGCGTCGTGCCCGACGAGAACGAGAGCTCTCGCGAGCCGCGGCTGCCGCCGATCTCGATCACGAAGCGGGCGTTGGGGGACGTGGCGCCCGTGCCGCTCAGGTCGATGACCGTGCCGCCGAACGAGAGCCGGAGGGCGCCCACCTGCGCGGACTGCGTGACCTGCACCTGCACGTCGCGCGTCCCGCCGTAGTTCAGCTTGGCGCCGTTCACCTTGAACGCCGCGACCGTGGAGGCCACGCCGTTGACCGTGTAGTCGAACGAGCCGTTCAGGAGGCGGAGCCCCTGGAACGACGTCGCCGACGAGACGCGGTCGATGGTCTGCAGGATCGAGTCGATCTGCAGCTGGTTCGCTTCCTTCTCGGCGCGGCTCAGGCCGGCCGTGTTGGCGGTGTTGGTCACGAGCCCCTGCAGCTCGTTGAGCAGGGTCCCGATCTCCTGCAGGCCGCCCTCGGCGATGCCCACCACCTGATCGGCTCGCTCGGCGTTGTTGATCGCCTGGTTCGTGCCCCGCGACTCGGCGCGGAGGTTCTCGGAGGCGATCAGGCCCGCCGGGTCGTCCTTGCCGCGGCTGATCCGGAGGCCGGTCGACAGGCGCTCGAGCGACCCCGACAGGCCCTGGGTGTTGCCGACCAGAACCCGCTGGGCGATCAGGCTCGTCACGTTCGTGTTGATGCGACTCATCTGGATCTCCGCGTGCTGCCGGGGGCCCGACAGGGCCCCGCCGGCGTTCTCGTTCTCGCTCTTCCCGAGGCGGCCGTCTGTGCCGCCTCTGACGCCTGCGCCGCCTCATCCGTGAGGCGGCGTCGCTGCGCCTGAGCCGCGAACTTATCGGCGGCGATCCGGAGGGAGATAAGAACGCGACTCTCTTTCCGTCCAGATTTCTTTTATGGACCCCGGCATTGGTTCCCGGACACGCGGTTTCACGCAAAAAACAAGCGCCGCACGCCCTATAACGGGCGAACCCCGGCTCGACGCCCGAGGGCGGAACCGGGGTTCTGGAGGGGTTTCGTTGCCGGCGCCCGCGTCTCGCGCGCCCGCGCCGTTGATCGAGTCCCGGGCGCCGGGCCGGTCCCGCAGATGCGCAGGACGCTTCGAGGCCTCCGCGACCTTCGCGTTGACGGCTCGCCGGCCGACGCGCCGGCGTCTCAGTCCTTCGCGCGCAACGCTTACTGCCCGCTGAGCAGCCGCAGCACGTTCTGGGCCTGGCTGTTCGTCGTCTGCAGCACGATCGTGCCCGCCTGGTTCAGGATCTGGGCCCGCGTCAGGGCGCTCGTCTCCGCCGCGAAATCCGCGTCGCGGATCTGCGACGAGGCCGACGTCACGTTCTCGAGGGCCGACTGCAGCGACCGCACGTTCGTCTGCAGCGTGTTCCGCTCGAACGCGCCCAGGCGCCCGCGGAGCACCGACACCTCGTCGATCGACGAGTCCAGGATCTTCGACGCGTTGATGAAGTTCCGCGACAGCAGGTCGTTCCCGCCGCCCGACTTGATCGTGTTCAGGTACTGCAGCACCGGGTTCGTCGCGCCCGCCGGCGTGATCAGCGTGCCGCCCAGGCGCGAATCCGCCAGGCTCTGCACCCCGATGTTCGTCTGCTGGCTGCTGGTGACCTGCGGCCCGAGCTGGTAGAGCGCCCCGCCGCCGGTGATGTTGAACGAGGTCGCCGTGCCGGGCGCCGTCTGCGCGAACGTCTGGTGCAGGACGAGTTCGAGGTCCAGCGCCGCCGTCCGCACCGAGAGCCCCAGCCCGCGCCCCGTGGCCACCGAACCGTTCACCACCGCCAGCACGTCCTTGCCAGAATCGCGACCGGTGTTCGTGATCGTGCCCGCGCCGGGGAAGCCCGACGCCGGCGGCGCCGCGTTGTTCGTGATCGAGTACGTCCGCAGGAACGACGAGGTCGGCCCGCCGAGCCGGCGCACCGAGACGAACGACTCCGATCCGAAGCCCTGCGACTGGATCTTGATGCCCGACGTGAGGCCCGGCGCGCCCGCGGTCACCCGCGACGCCGTCACCCCGGTGTTGTCCGTGTACGAATTGATCGCGGTGATCACCGAGTCGATGCTGATGCCCGACGCGAAGTCGAACACCTGCACCCCGTCGGGCCCCGCGACCTCGAGCGTGATGGCCGAGGGCAGGTTGCCGAAGGCGGGGAAGGCGCTGGTCGAGAGGTACAGCGACGCCACCTGCGCCGACCCGATCACCTGCACGTCCACCGGCACGGTCGTCCGCGTGCCGAAGTTGACCGCGTTGACCTTGGTCTGCGCGATGTTCGTCGAGTTGATGCCGCTGGTGAGATAATCCAGCGAGCCGTCCAGCAGCTTGAGCCCCGCGAACGAGGCCGTGTTCGAGATGCGGGTGATCGAATTGATGGCCGAATCGATCTGCAGCTGGTTGGCCGCGCGTTCCTCGGCGGAGATGGCGCCGGTGTTGGCCGCCTCGACCACCAGGGCCTTGATCGACGTGAGCAGCTCGCTCACCTCGGCCAGGGCGCCCTCGGCCGTCGAGATGACGCTCGACGCCCGCTCGGCGTTGTCGATGCCCTGGTCCACGGCGCGTATCTCCGAGCGCAGCCGCTCGGAGACGATCAGGCCGGCCGGGTCGTCGGCGCCTCGGTTGATGCGCAGCCCCGTCGACAGGCGCTGCAGCCTCACGTCGAGGTTTTCCGACGTGCGCTTCAGCGTGTGCTGCGCGATGAGGTTTGAGATGTTCGTGCTGATGCGGGACATGGGCAATCCTCCGTGATTGCATCCGGGCGTCCGTCCGCCCGGGAGAGTTCAGTCGTCAGGCGCTGCGAAGCGAACGGCCCCGCGCGGCTTCCTCCTCGCGGGCACGGGGCGTGGCGGGAACGGGCTGGATCTGAACGGCGGCCCCGGGTCGTCGCGTGCGAACCGCGACCGGGGCCGGCGCAACCCTGGCCGAGCCGAGGTCGGCCCCCTCCAGGCGCGCCGCTCGCTCGTTCTCCGCCTTGATCGACTCGTAGACTTCCTTCCGGTGCACCGCCACCCGCGTCGGCGCGGTGATCCCCAGGCGCACCTTGTCCCCCCGGATATCGACGACCGTGATCTCGATGTCGTCGCCGATCATGATTGTCTCGTCTCGTTGCCGTGAGAGCACGAGCATCGCTAAGGCTCCTTCCTCGTGGGCCCCGCGCGCTACCCCGCGCGCCGGCCGGTCCCGCCGCCCTCCGTGGCGGCGTCGAAGCGGAATCGGTCGCTCAGGCCGGCACGGCCTGGGCGCGCCGCCCGACGGTCATCACGTGGTGGCGGGTCGTCCAGCGCTTGTCCGCCAGCACCAGCTGCTCGCCGCTCCGCGTCGCCGTGTTGATCACCAGCGGGCCCTGGAGGTTCGCCGTCAGGCTCTCCGAGACCTTGTTGACCACCACAAACACCTGCGCGTCCTCCAGCGCCGTCAGCCCCATCTCCTGCATCTGCTCGGGCCGGATCGGCGCCGAATAGTCCGGGAAGAACAGGCTCGGGTCCGTCACCACGAACGCCAGCGACGGGTCGTCCAGGCTCTGCAGCCAGAAGAACGCCGCGTCGTCGTTGGGTTGCAGC
>CAYVSR010000051.1:0-10871 GCA_964453125.1 uncultured Phycisphaeraceae bacterium
ACTCGCCAGAGGAACGAGGATCGGTGAGGTGGTCGTGCGCGACGAACGCGCGTCGTCAGACGGTGCGCAGCACGAGCGCCGCGTTCTGCCCGCCCAGCGCGCTGATGCACACCAGCGCGTGGCGGAGGCGCGCATCGCGCTGGGGCGATGCGCCGGCCTGGATGCCGCTGGCGGGTGTTCCCGCGTGCAGGCGCGCGGGCAGCGCCTGGTGGCGCAGGCTCAGCGCCGCCGCCGCGGCCATCACGGGGAATGCGCCGGCCATCGCGTCGCCGATGTTGGGCGTGATGGTGATCAGCGGCACGCTGGCGAGGCGGTCCTTGAACACGGCGCGCAGGGCGGCGGCCTCTTCGGCGTCGACATCAGGAATGCCCGCGGCGTGGGGGGCGATGGCGTCGATCTCGCCGGCGCCGATCTCGGCGTCTTCGAGCGCGTTCTCGATGGCCCACGTCAGGCCCTGGGCGCGCTGCTCGGGCGTCGCGGCGCGCGGCGAGTGGGCGCTGCCGAAGCCGACGATCTCGGCGTAGGGCTTGGCGGCGCGCTTCTGCGCCGTGTCGTACGCCTCGAGCGTGAGGATGCCGCCGGCCTCGCCGAGGATGGCGCCGGTGGCGTGCGCGTCGTACGGGCGGACGATGGTCGAGCCGTCGGTCTGGTCGGCGGTGGGGGCGAGGCGGCCGGCGAGGGTCATGCGCAGCAGGCCCATGAGGTTGAGTTTGGACTCGGCGCCGCCGGAGAAGCAGAGGTCCGCGTCGCCGCGCTCGATGACGCGGAGGGACTCGCCGATGGAGAGGCCGCCGGAGGCCTCGGCGCAGGTGATGGTGTTGGAAGGCCCGCGCGCGTCGTGAATGATGGTCACGTGGCACGAGAGCATGTTGGGGAGGTACTTGAGGAGCCAGAGGGGCTGCAGGTTCTGCATGCCCGTCTGGCCCCAGCGCCCGAGATCGAAGGCGCCGCGCTCGTCGCGCGAGGTTGCGAGGGCGCCGGTGAGTTCGTCGGTCTCGGCGGCGATGAGGCCCGCGCCGATCTGGCAGCCGACGCGCTGGGGTGCGTATGTGGGCTGGGCGTCGGCGCCCTCGGGGATGACGCCCTTGGTCAGCAGGCCCGCGTCTTCGACGGCGCACTTGGCGGCGGCGACGGCGAGCTCGATGTCCCGCGCCATCACCTTCACGGCCTTGCGGTACGACTTGGGGACGTGGTCCTTGGCGTGGAAGTCGCGCACCTCGCCGGCGAGGCGGCAGGGGAAGCCGGAGGCATCGAACTGGGCGAGCGGCGCGAGGCGAGACTTCCCGGCGAGCAGCCCCTCCCACAGCGCCTGCACGCCCACGCCGAAGGGCGAGACAACGCCCAGGCCCGTGATGACTACGCGTCGCGCCATGAAGGGCCCAAGTGTAGCCCGGGGTGGGCGGGGCGAGCGCCTGTAGAATGATGGCGCATGAGCCGAGCGACGACGAAGCGTGGCGCCGTCATACCCGCGGGCGCTCGCGGGAAGCCCAAGCCTCGCGGGACGCCCAAGAAGGGCGGGGGCGCCAAGGGCGCCTCGGGCGACGTCGCGTGGCGCTCGAAAGACCTGCTGGGGCTGCAGGGGCTGAGCGGGGCGGAGGTCCGGTCGCTGCTGGTTGAGGCTCGCCGCTGGGCGCCATTGGCGGAGCGCGAGGGCGAGCACGAGGGCCCGGCGCCGCTGGCGGGGCTGACGATCGCCAACCTGTTCTTTGAAGACTCGACGCGGACGCGCCTCTCGTTCACGCTTGCGGCGCGCCGGGGCGGGGCGGAGGTGGTGGACCTCACGGGCCCGGGGTCGTCGATCAGCAAGGGCGAGACGCTGCTGGACACGGCGCTGGTCGTGGAAGCGATGAAGGTGGACGCGGTGGTGGTGCGTCACAGCGCCTCGGGCGCCGCGGCGCTGATCGCGAAGGCGCTGAGATGCGCCGTGCTCAACGCGGGCGACGGCAAGCACGAGCACCCGACGCAGGGGCTGCTGGACGCGTACACCATCGCCGAGGCACACGGCAGGCTCGACGGCTTCGACCTGCGCGGGCTGCGCGTGGGGGTGGTGGGGGACATCGTGTCGTCGCGCGTGGCGCGGTCGGACATCGCGGGGTTGACGGCGCTGGGCGCGAAGGTGGTGTGCGTGGGCCCGCCGAGCCTGGCGCCGCGGAGCCTCGCCGTGCTGGGGTGCGAGGTCTCGCACGATCTGGACGCGACGCTGCCGGGGCTGGACGCGGTGCAGTTGCTGCGGATCCAGACGGAGCGGGCGGCGCCGGCGATCAGCCTGCGTGACTACGTGGCGGGGTACCAACTCAGCGCGGCCCGGGCGGCGAAGATGAAGAAGGGCGCCATCGTGATGCACCCGGGGCCGATGAACGCGGGGGTCGAGGTCTCGCGCGACGTGGCGGACGGGGAGCGCAGCCGCATTCTTCGCCAGGTGACGCACGGGCTGAGCGTGCGTCTGGCGGCGCTGAGGCTGTGCGTGGCGGCGAATACCTGAGGGTTTGCGGGCGGGGTGCGGGAGGGATCGGGCGCCGATGAATCGAGGCTATCTTGCACCCATGGCGGAGTCGCCGGGCAACGCGGGCGGGAGCGGCGAGGGCTGGGGCCCCGGCGCGCTGCTGCTCGTGCTTTCTGGGCCCTCGGGCGTGGGGAAGACGACGATCGTGCGCGAGATCGCGCAGCGAACACCGGGCGCCGCGCTGAGCGTGTCGCTCACGACGCGCCCCAAGACGCAGCGCGAGGTGGACGGCGCCGATTATCACTTCGTGACGGAGGTCGAGTTCGAGCGGCGCATCCGCAACCCGGACGGGGCGCAGGGGCTGGGCGACTTCCTGGAGCACGCGGGGGTCTACGGCAAGCGGTACGGCACGCTGCGTGCGCCGGTGGAGGCCGGGCTGCGCGAGGGGCGCCTGGTGATCCTCGAGATCGACGTGCAGGGCGCGAAGCAGGTGAAGGCGCGCATGCCCGGCGCATTCTGCGTGTTCGTCATGCCCCCCAGCGAGCCCGAGCTGCTCGAGCGCCTGCGCGGGCGCGGGCGCGACAGCGAGGAAGCCGTGCAGAAGCGCTTCGCGCTGGCCAAGCGCGAGATGGACGACGCGCGTGCCTGCGGCGTGTACGACGTGTTTCTTGTGAACGACGACCTGGAGCGCACCATCACGCAGGCGATGCACCTGATCGAGGAGGAGCGGCGCGTGCGCTGGCAGGGCGTACGATCCGGGTCGTGACGGGTGAGAAGTCAATCGCGGTGGCGCTGCTCTCGGGCGGGCTGGACAGCGCGGTCGCGCTGGCCTGGGCCCTGCGCGAGGGGCACGAGTGCGCCGCGCTGACGATCGATTACGGCCAGCGTCACAGGTGGGAGAGCGCGGCGGCGTCGCGCGTCGCGGCGTCGCTGGGCGTGCCCGAGCGCATGCGCCGGCTGGTGCGCATCGACCTTCGCGCGGTGGGGGGGTCGGCGCTCACCGGCGAGGCGCTCGTGCCCAAGGGGCGCGACGAGGGCGCGATCGGCGAGGGCGTGCCGGTCACCTACGTGCCGGCGCGCAACATGACCTTCCTGAGCGTCGCGATGGGGCTGGCGGAGGCGCTGGCCTCGGCGCGTGAGCCCGGCGCGCGGGCGCCGGCGCTGAGCGTCGTCATCGGGGTGAACGCGGTGGATTATTCGGGGTATCCCGACTGCCGCGAGGGGTTCATCAGGGCGTTCGAGCGCGCCGCGGCGCTGGGCACGAAGGCGGGCAGCGAGGGGGGCGAGGTGCGCGTGCTCACGCCGCTGGCGGGGATGGGCAAGGCGGACATCGTGCGCATGGGTCTGGCGCTGGGCGTTGATTTCTCGCTGACGCACTCGTGCTACGACCCGGTCGAGTCGGGCGGAGAGTGGTTCGCGTGCGCATCGTGCGACGCGTGCGCGCTGCGCCGGCGCGGGTTCGAAGAGGCGGGCGCCGCGGACCCGACGCGATACGCCCCGGCGACGCGGGCGCGCCGATGAGCGGCGCGCTGCCCATCGCGGAGACGTTCGTGAGCGTGCAGGGCGAGGGGCGGCTGACGGGCGTGCGCTCGTGGTTCGTGCGCCTCAGCGGGTGCAACCTGCGCTGCGCGTGGTGCGACACGCCGTACGCTAGTTGGAAGCCCGAGGGCGAACCGCGGCCGATCGAAGCGCTCGTGAACGAGGCGCGAGCGAGCGGCGTGTCGCACGCCGTCGTCACCGGCGGCGAGCCGATGATGTTCGAGGGCGTGGCCGACCTGTGCGCGGCGCTTCGGGCGCCGCGCGAGGCGGGCGGCGCGGGGATGCACGTGACCGTCGAGACGGCGGGCACGGTGTTCCGCGCCGTCGAAGCGGACCTGATGTCGATCAGCCCGAAACTGGCGAACTCGACGCCATCGGCGGCGCTCGAGGCGGAGATCGGCGTGGGCTGGCGCGAGCGCCACGAGTCGCGCCGGCTGAATACCGAGGCGCTCGGCGCGCTGCTGGCGGCGCACCCGGCGCCGGGGCGCCAACTCAAGTTCGTCGTGTCGTACGAGGAGGACCTTGCCGAGATCGAGGCGCTGCTGGCGCTGCTGCCGGGCGCCGCGCCGGCGGACGTGCTGCTGATGCCCGAGGGCGTGAGCGCGGGGGCGCTGGAGGCGAAGCGGGGCTGGGTGGAGCGGGCGTGCGAGGCGCGCGGGTGGGCCTTCTGCCGCCGGCTGCACATCGAGCTGTTCGGCAACACGCGCGGGACGTGATGGCTGGCGTGCGGCTAGGCTGCGCGCATGAGCGTGCGAGTGAAGCGCGAGCTGCGTCTCTTCGGGCTGTGGCTGGGTGTGGTGGTCGTGGGCGTGACGATGGTGTCGCGCCTGGACCGGCGCAACGGGAGCGGGCGCTCGCCAGCGCCGTCCGGCGGCGCGCCGACGAACCCGACGCCGGACTCGCCCGGCCCCGCGACGCCCGCGCCGGAATCGCGACCCGCGCCGGACTCGGGGTCCGCGCCTGCGCCTGCGCCGCCCGCGCCCGAGTCGGGCGTCACCATCGAGCCGGACCTGCGCACGGTCGCCGAGCGATCCGGCTTCGAGCGCACCGCCAGCCACGCCGAGACGGTCGCCCTCCTCGATACGCTGGAGGCTGCGCACCCGGAGGCATTGCGCCGCGCGTCGATGGGGACCACGGAGGAAGATCGCGACATCCCTCTGCTCATCGTGGCCTCGCCCCCGGTGGCGGACGCTGCCGAGGCGCGGGCGAGCGGCAAGGTGGTGGTCTTCGCGTTCGGGAACATCCACGCGGGCGAGATCGAGGGCAAGGAGGCGCTGCCGGCGCTGGCGCGGGACATCGTGATGCGCCCGGATGAGGCGGCGCACCAGGCCATCCTGCGCGAGTGCGTGCTCGTGCTCGCCCCCATCTACAACGCGGACGGCAACGAGCGCGTCGGCCCGTCCGAGACGAACCGCCCGGGGCAGAACGGCCCGGCGGAGGTGGGCCAGCGCGCCAACGCGACCGGGCTGGACCTCAACCGCGACTACGCGAAGGCGGAGGCGAGCGAGACCCGCGCGATGCTTCGCCTCCTGACCGAGTGGGACCCGCATGTCATCATCGACTGCCACACGACCAACGGCAGCCTGCACCGCTACACGCTGACGTACGAGGCGCCCCTGACCACCGCCGCGCACCCGGCGCCCGTGGCGCTGATGCGCGAGATGCTGGACGAGGCTGGCTCTCGCGTCGAGCGCCGGACGGGGTACGCGCTGTGGTGGTACGGCGACCTGAGCGACGACGGGACGCAGTGGCGGACGTACGCCGCGGAGGCGCGATACGGCGGGAACTACCACGGGCTGCGCAACCGGCTGAGCGCACTGAGCGAGGCGTACACCTACGCGCCCTACCGCGACCGGGTGCGCTGCACGCAGGAGTTCGTGCGCGAGCTGTGCGCGATGGCGGCGGAGCGTGCGGCGGACATCAGGCGGCGGGTGGCCGAGGCCGATCGCGAGACGATCGAGGCGGGCGCCCGCGCTGGCGATCCCGGCGCGCCGGACGCGCCGATGGGGATGGTCGCGTTGCGCCACCGCATCGCGCCCTTTCCTGAAAGGCGCACCGTGCGCGTCTGGGGCGCGACGGTGGGCGATGGCGGCGCGAAGGCCACGCGCGAGCCCAAGGACATCGAGGTCGAGCACCTGGGGCGCTTCGAGGCGACGCGCGCTGTGGCGCGGCCCTTCGCGTACCTGATCCCCCCGGGGATGGAAGGCGTGGTCGGGCTGCTGCGCGCCCACGGCGTGGAGGTCGGCGACGCGGGGGGGTCGCGCGAGCGAGCGGTGGAGGAGTACGTCGTCGCGGGCGTCACGCTCTCCGAACGGCCCTTCCAGGGTCGACGCCTCTCGGACGTGACTGCGGCGTTGAAGCGCGGCCAGCGCGAGGTGGGGCCGGGCTGGTGGGAGGTCCGGACGGCGCAGCGACTTGGCACGGTGGCCGTCGTGCTGCTGGAGCCCGAATCGGACGACGGCGTGGCGGCGTGGGGCCTGCTGGGAGCGCCGTTGAAAGAGGGTGATCCCTTCCCGATCCTCCGTGTCCCGCGGGCGGATTGAGTGGCATAGTTCGTAGGGATCGCCCCCGATCTCCCGGCGAATCGTGGCCGGAGGCGGCGGGGGTCGGGCGGACGGGCGACAATGGGCCTGGTGTCGGGCGGCTCGCTCGGTCGAGCGGCCACCGGCGCCTCGGAGCGGAACCGTGACGAAGCAAACCGCGGGCGCGCCCAGCGCGCCGAGACCAACGACCGGCGCGCGCGCGGACCGGCGCCTGCTGGCGTGGTTCGTCGCGGGGTCGTGCGTGGCGGCGTTGGCGATCACGGCGATGGCGTGGTTCGGCCTCGACCGGGTGCTGCGCGCCGAGATGCGCGAGCGGGCGCGGTTCGACGCCGAGCGGGCGACGCGGGCGTTGGCCGCGGCGGTCGGGGCGGACGGGCACGGGCCCATCGAGTGGGGCGAGGTGGACGCGCGCATCCGACCGGTGCTCGACGCGTTCCTGCTGGTGCGCGTGCGAGTGTTCGGGCCCGGCGGCGAGCTGCTCTACACCAGCGACGACTCGGAGATCGGGCGCGCCGCGCCGATGGAGCGGGAGATCGCGGCGTCGAT
Organism: uncultured Phycisphaeraceae bacterium; assembly: GCA_964453125.1. Classification (GTDB taxonomy): domain Bacteria; phylum Planctomycetota; class Phycisphaerae; order Phycisphaerales; family UBA1924; genus CAYVSR01. The sequence continues at coordinate 7,072 of CAYVSR010000051.1, forward strand.
GTCGGGGCTGTCGGCCACGATCGTCGCGCCCGCGCACATCGTCTGGCGCTCGCGCAAGTCGCCGCTGTACACCTCGGTGCTGGCCGCGACGTACGTGCCCCTGCGGTCGTCCACCGGCGCGCTGAGCGTCGAGGCCTGCGCGGACGTCACCCGCGCCGCCACCAACGCGGACGTCACGCTGCGCCGCTCGGTCGGCGTCGTCTTCGCGTCGCTCGTCGTGGCGTTCCTGGCGCTCACGGCGGTGATGCAGCGCGCTCAGCGGGTCATCGTCGAGGGGGCGGCGGCGCTGGGCGAGGCGCGGGCGCGCACCAAGGCCGAGGAGGCCCTCCGGGCCGTGGTCGAAGCGACCGCCGGCGCGACCGGCGACGATTTCTTCCGGCGCCTCGTGGCGCGACTCGCCGATTCGTTCGGGGCGCGGTGGGCGTACCTCGCCGAGCGCGACGGGAGCACGGCCCGTGTGGCGGCGCTCTGGGCCGCGCCGGGCGAGCGCGACGAGATGTCCCGGGTGATCGAGGAGTCGCCCGTGGGCGCGGGCGCCGAGATCGGGCGGGGCGAGGCGCTGTGGGCGCTCGGTGCGCGGTGGCGTGCCGCGGCGCCGGTGCTGAACTCGGCGGGCGCGCCGATCGGCGAGGTGTGCGTGCTCAGCGACCGGCCGCTGGGCATCGAGGCGCATCACGAGTCCATCCTTTCCATCCTCGCGGCGCGGGCCGGCGCCGAACTCGAACGTCAGCGCGCCACCGCCGCGCTCGAGGGCTCACGCGAGCGCCTGCGCGTGGCGGAGCGTCTGGCGTCCATCGGGGCGCTCGCCGCCGGCATCGGGCACGACCTGAACAACCTGCTGCTGCCGATGCGGGGGCAGATCCGTGCGCTGCGCGCCGCCGCGGGGGCGGGCGACGCCGGGGCCCAGGTGCAGGCGCTCGCCCAATCGGTCGAGTTCCTGCGCCAACTGGGCGAGAACCTCCGCATGCTCGCCGACGGCGGATCGGACGCCTCCAGCCCCGGCGCGCCGGGCGCTCTGGGCGAGTCCACGCGTCTCGCGGCGTGGTGGGCCCAGATCGGCGGCATGCTCACCCGCGCCATCCCCGGTCGCGTGCGCCTCGAGGTCGACCTGCCCGAGTCCCTCCCGCCCATCGGCGTGGCGCCCTCGCGCGTCACCCAGGCCGCGCTCAACCTGCTCGTCAACGCCGGCGACGCGATGGTCGAGGGGCGCGAGGGCGTCGTGCGCCTCTGGGCCGAGCGCGACGGCGGGGGCTTCGTGCGACTGTGCGTCAGCGACAACGGGCGCGGCATGAGCGAGCAGGTCGCGCGCCACGCGTTCGACCCCTTCTTCACCACGAAGCCGCGCGGCGCCAGCACCGGCTTGGGCCTCGCGCTCGTGCAGCAGGTCGCCGGCGGCGCCGGAGGTTCGGTCGAGGTCGACTCCGCCGAGGGCGAGGGGACAACCGTCGCCCTGCGATTGCCTGTCGCGACCGCCCCCGGCGGCGTGGCGAACGGGCGCAGCGCCGCGGTCTCGCTCGAGGACAACCGACTCGCCGCGTACGCGCGGGCGCTGCTGGCGGCGGAGGGATGGCACGCGGCGTTCGCCCCGGCCGGGGCGCCCGCCGGCGCCGACGTGTGGCTGGTGGACGAGGCCAGCGCGACGCCGGACGCCATCCGGGCGTTCCTGTCCGCCGGCGCCGGGCGCAGGGCGCTCGTGGTCGGCCAGGCGCAGGGCGCGTGGGGCGAGGCCGGAGGCGTGGCGCTGGGCGAGACGGTCGATCGGGAATCGCTCCGGCGCGCCCTCGGCGCCGCGGGCCCAACGGAGAGAGAATCGTGATCATGCAAGGCGGACCCGTCGCGAAACACTCGGCCGCTCCCATCCGGGCGCTGTGCGTGGACGATCACTCCATCGTGGCCAAGGGCCTCAAGGCCGGGCTGCAGACGGAGAGGGACATCGAAGTGGTCGGCTGGCGGGCCACGGCGGACGATCTGGTCAAGGCGACGGACGAGACCCGCGCCACCATCGTGCTGATCGACGTGGACATGCCCGGCGTCAGCGCCTTCGAGGCCATCGAAGAGCTGCACCGCGAGCGCCCGGGCGTCCGCTGCATCGTGCTGAGCGCCTTCACGCGCGACCACTACATCGACTCCGCCGTCGGGGCTGGCGCCTGGGGGTATCTCTCCAAGAACGATGAGTTCGAGGCGATCATCGACAGCGTGCGCCGTGTGTCGCGAGGCGAGTTCGCGTTCGGGCCCGCGGCGCTCGAGCGGTGCGAGATGGTCCGCGGGCGCCTGCGCCCCAAGAGCCTCGGCAAGGCCGGCGCGCCCCCGAGCGGGGCGGAGACCGGCGGCGGCGTGTCTCGTCTGAGCACGCTGACTTCGCAGGAGACGCACGTGCTGCGCCTGATCGCGAAGGGGCTGAGCACGCGCGACGTGGCCGGAGAGATCCACCGGTCGGAGAAGCGCGTCGAAGCGATCCGCACCAGCATCCTGAAGAAGCTCGGGCTCAACGACCGCGTGGAACTGACGCGCTTCGCCATCCGCGAGGGGCTGGTCGAGGCCTGAGCGGGCGCGCGAGCGGTGTGGCGCGAGCCGTCGGTTTCTCCCTTGATGTGCGCCGATCGGGGTGGGGGGTTCCCTCCAAACGGGGCGTGTTTGCGGCGCCTCGCTTGATCGGCGGAGTGCGCGGGGGAATCTCTGTTCGACCGGCGCCGGCGCCCGGTGGCGCGGCCGAGTCAAGGAGATCACGAATGCCCAGCCATCGAACCCTCACCACGCTCGCCATGTTCGCGGGCCTCGCCGCTTCCGTCGCCGTCGCCCGCCCGATCGCCAGCCGCCCGGTGGCGCTGACCGGCGCCGCCGCGCCGGGCGTCGCCCCCGCCGCGACGTTCGACATCTTCACGCTGCCCGGCGAGCCGGGCCTGATGCGCCCGACCGTGGACGCAGCCGGGCGCGTCGCCCTTCACGTCGGCGTGCGCGACGCCGCGACGAGCCAGACCAGCCTGTTCGGCGTGTGGGCCGAGGAGGCGGGCTCGCTGCGTCTCGTCGCGCTGCAGAACGACTTCGCGCCCGGCTGCCAGGGCCTGACGTTCGGAGGCTTCCCCTCGCCGACGATGCCCCTGCCCCCGAGCATCGCGGACGGGCGCGTGGCGTTCCTCGCCGCGCTCGAGGGGCCTGGCGTGACGACCGACACCGACCTTGCCATCTTCGTCGAGAACGGATCGTGGGCGCAGATGGTGGCGCGCGAGGGCGACGCGGTTCCTTCCATGGGGGCCAACGCGTTTCTCATGGAACTGGGCAGGCCGCTGGTGAACACGGCCGGCGCCGCGGCGTTCGGCGCTCGCGGGTTCAACCCGATCACCTGCATGCCCACGCCCGGCATCTGGTCGACGCGCGTGGGCGCGCCAGAGCCGGTCGTCTCCGCCGGCGACGCGGCGCCGGGCGCCGGCGCGGAGGCGGTGTTCGCGACGAGCATGGAGCCCGGCTTCACCCCCTTCGGCGCGTGGGTGTTCAACAACCAGTCCGAGATCGCCTTCGCGGGGCGGATCGGCGGCGCCGGGATCGGCGCGGGCTCGGACGAGGGCATCTGGGCCGAGCGCAACGGCGTGCTCACCTCGATCGTGCGCGAGGGCCTCAACGCCCCGGCCATCGGCGCGGGCGCGACCTTCGGCGACGGCGCGAACGCGAACTTCGGCAACCTCGGCTTCAACGCCCAGGGCGCGATGATCTTCACGGCGGACGTGAAGACCGGCGCGGGCGTCGTCGAGCAGGGCACGCTGTGGGCCGACTGGGGCTGGGGTGTGCAGCTGATGGTCCGGCGC